>NZ_JARAMH010000017.1:0-89582 GCF_029524215.1 Kocuria oceani
TCGCCGCGTGGCAGGTGCGGCCGCCGCGGTCGGTGACGATCGCGGCGGCCTTCTTCATGATCGGCTCCCAGTCCGGGTCCGTCATCGAGGCCACCAGCACGTCCCCGGCCTGGAACGAGGCCATCTCCTCGTGGGAGCCCAGGACGCGGACCTGGCCGGCGCCGATGCGCTGGCCGATCGCCCGGCCCCGGGTCAGCACCGTGCCGCTGCCCTCGAGCCGGTAGCGGGAGACCGCACCGGCCGCCCGGCGGGAGACGACGGTCTCCGGACGGGCCTGGAGGATGTAGAGGCGCCCGTCGGTCCCGTCCAGGCCCCACTCGATGTCCATCGGGCGGCCGTAGTGGGCCTCGATGGCCACCGCGTAGCGGGCCAGCTGCTCCACCTGCGCGTCGGTGAGGCTGAACCGGTTCCGCAGCTGCGCCGGCACGGGCACGAAGCCCACCGTCGCCCCCAGGTCCCGGGAGTCCGTGTAGGTCATCTGCAGGGCCTTCTCCCCGAGCCCGCGCTTGAGCACGGCCGGGCGGCCGGCGGCCAGGGCGGGCTTGTGGACGTAGAACTCGTCCGGGTTCACCGCCCCCTGCACCACGGCCTCACCCAGCCCGTAGGACGAGGTGATGAACACCGCGTCGGTGAAGCCGGACTCGGTGTCCATGGTGAACATCACTCCCGAGGCCCCCACGTCGGAACGCACCATCTTCTGCACGCCCACCGACAGCGCCACCTCGGCGTGGGTGAAGCCGTGGTGGACCCGGTAGGCGATCGCCCGGTCGTTGTACAGGGACGCGAAGACGTCCTGGACCGCGGCCAGGACGTTCTCCACGCCCCGCACGTTGAGGAACGTCTCCTGCTGGCCGGCGAAGGAGGCGTCCGGCAGGTCCTCCGCCGTGGCGCTGGAGCGCACCGCCCAGGAGACCTCCACCCCGTCGGGCTGGGCGGCGGACAGCTGCTCGTACGCGGCGCGGACCGCCTCCTCCAGGGCGGGCGGCAGCGGCGCGGACCGGATCAGCGCACGGATCCGGCCGCCGACGGCGGCCAGGGCGCTCACGTCGCCGGCGTCGAGGCCCTCGAGGATCCCGGCGATCCGCGCCTGAAGCCCCGAGGCCGCCAGGAACTCCCGGAAGGCCGTGGCCGTGGTGGCGAAGCCGCCGGGCACCTGCACCCCGGCGCTACTCAGACTGCGGATCAGCTCCCCCAGGGAGGCGTTCTTGCCCCCCACCTCCGGGAGGTCGGACAGGCCGATCGCGGTGAACGGAAGAACATGGGTCATCGGAATCGTCTCCTAGAGGTGCGTTCGAGCAGGCGGCGGTCATGTCGTCGAGAAGAGCCGGACGCAGCGGCGCCCTGAGCGGCGCCGGATCCGGATGTACGGATGAGGAGTCTCGTCGTCGATGGAGATGGCCGGGGCACGATCGGTGAGCATCTACGTGTCCCGCGGAAGAGAAGGAGTTGATGGTTCGTCGCCCTTGGCGGGGAGCCCGTGGTTGCCGGCGGACAGGTGCGCCCGGACCCGGTGGTTCCCCGTGCTGCGACGGACTGGCGGCCGTCGCCGTGCGTGAGGGGGATCGCCGCCATGGTGACGCTCAACGGGCGCGACCGGTCTGCTCGCTCGAGCGCTCCACAGCGTCCGCGGGGAGGGTCAAGCCTGGTCGCGTGTTCGGCGGCCGGTCCGGGTCCTCCGACGCCCCGGGTCGAGCACGACGCATGACACCCCTCTCCTGCTCGTGCAGTGGCCGACAACTATGTCGTCAACAGATATATCACTCATATACGAGCCCGGGAAGCGTGTTGCGGTCCGTGGCCAGGTGGCACCTTGGTCCACCGGTGCGGAAAGAGGTCGGCTGGGGTTGCAGAGTTGCGCTCATTGCAACACTTGCACATGTGAGCGATGCCTTCAGGATTCGGAGAATTGCAGCAATCCCTGGCTTTTCTCCGAGCTCTTGACCGTGGTGTGGATCACTTTCTACAGTTACAGCAACTCGGTTGTGATGAGTGCAACACTCAGCGATCGGGACAGAACCACCCAGCAGCTGTTGGGCGCGACAGCGGCATCCGCACCTTCGTCGAGGCCGGCGGCACCGACGTCGCGGTGCGGTGCCTCCCGTGACCCATCCCCGGCATTCCGCACGGGGTCCGCTCCACGAAAGGACGACCATGACCACCTCGCCCACCACCGTTCCCAGCGCCTCCTCGGTCGCCGAGCTCGAGCGCCTGAAGATCCTGCACAACGGGCAGAAGGAGCAGCTGACCTTCTCCGATGCCGAGTTCGAGCGCCGCCTCGCCGGCCTGCGGAAGATCATGGCCGACAAGCAGCTCGACGCCGTCGTGCTGACCAGCTACCACGGCATCAAGTACTACTCGGACTTCCTGTACACCACGTTCGGCCGCAACTACGCCCTGGTCGTCACCGCCGACGACTCCGTCACGGTCACCGCCAACATCGACGCCGGCATGCCGTGGCGCACGAGCTACGGCGACAACGTCGTCTACACCGACTGGTAGCGCGACAACTTCTACTTCGCCCTCCAGGAGGTCCTGCGCCGGCGCGGGGTGCAGGCCCGCCGGATCGGCGTGGAGGACGACGCCCTGCCGCTGCTGACCCGCCGGCGCATCCAGGCCGCGTTCGCGGATGCTGAGCTGACCGACGTCTCCCAGGAGGCCATGCGCCAGCGCATGGTCAAGTCCGCCGAGGAGATCGAGGTCATCAAGCACGGCGCCCGCATCGGCGACCTCGGCGGCGAGGCCATCCGCGCCGCCATCCGTGAGGGCATCAGCGAGTACGAGGTCGCACTGGCCGGCACCGAGGCCATGGTCCACGAGATCGCCCGCACCTTCCCGCACCGTGAGGTCCGCGACACCTGGGTGTGGTTCCAGTCCGGGATCAACACCGACGGCGCCCACAACTGGGCCACCACCCGCACGCTGCGCCGGGGCGACATCCTGTCCCTGAACTGCTTCCCGATGACCTCCGGGTACTACACCGCCCTCGAGCGCACCCTGTTCCTCGGCGAGCCGGACGCCCGCTCGCGCGAGCTGTGGGAGATCAACGTCCAGGTGCACGAGCGCGGCCTCGAGCTGATCAAGCCGGGCGCGGTGTGCAAGGACATCGCGGCGGAACTCAACGAGATCTTCGTCTCCCACGGCCTGCTGGCCAACCGCACCTTCGGCTACGGGCACTCCTTCGGAGTGCTCAGCCACTACTACGGCCGCGAGGCCGGCCTGGAGCTGCGCGAGGACATCGACACCGTGCTGGAGCCGGGCATGGTCGTGTCCATGGAACCGATGATCACGGTCCCCGAGGGCGAGCCGGGCGCCGGCGGCTACCGCGAGCACGACATCCTCGTGGTCGGCGAGGACGGCGCGGAGAACATCACCAAGTTCCCGTACGGCCCCGAGCACAACATCGTGTCCGCCTAGACGGAGCCCGACGGCGGCGGCGCCGCAACGCGCCGCCGCCGTCCCCGGCGGCCTCCGCAGCCGCACCACACAGCCGCACCACACAGCCGCACCACACAGCCGCACCACACAGCCGCACCCACGGCACGGAAGGACCACGGTGGTCACCACCCGCTCTCTCGAGGATCTCGACGCGCACAGCTACCAGGACTACGTGGCCGGAGGCCGAGGACTGGTGCTCATCCCCACGGGGGCCACGGAGCAGCACGGCCCCCACCTGCCGCTGGGGGTGGACGCGATGCTCTCCCGCGCCGTCTGCGCCGCAGCCGCGGAGGAGCTCGGCGCCCTGGTGGCACCGACCTTCAGCTACGGCTACAAGTCCCAGCCCCGCTCCGGGGGCGGCAACCACCGTCCCGGCACGACGAGCCTGTCCGGGCAGGCCCTCGTGCTGCAGACCCAGGACGTCGTGCTCGAGTTCTTCCGCCACGGCATCCGCCGGATCGCGGTGGTCAACGGCCACTTCGAGAACTACCAGTTCCTCTACGAGGGACTCGACCTCGCGGTGCGGCAGGCCCGGGCCGGCGGCCTCGACGGCAGCCGGGCCATGCTGCTCTCCTACTGGGACTTCGTCGACGACCAGGCCCTGGAGGCCGTCTTCCCGGACGGCTTCCTCGGCTGGGACGTGGAGCACGGGGGAGTGCTCGAGACCGCACTGATGCTCCACCTGCACCCCGACAAGGTCGACATGTCCCGGGCTCCCGCCCATCCCCCCGCCGAGCTGACCCCCTACGACGTCTTCCCCGAGGACCCGGCCCGCACTCCGAGCTCCGGGTGCCTCTCCTCCCCCACAGGCGCCACCGCAGAACGCGGCGAGCTGCTGCTCTCCACCGTCCGCTCCGGCATCGTCCGGGCGGTCACCAGCGAGTTCGGGAAGTGAGAACGACATGAAGAAGACCGACGCCTCCGCGGAGGCCGCAGCCGAGGCCAGGACCGTGCCGCGGTTCCGAGGGCGGAACCTGCCCGCTCTGGACCGGGCCGTCATCACGGTCCTGCCTCCGGTGCTCATCGTCGCCGTGCTGGCCGTGGTCACCGTCAACCCGGGCGGCGCGGCCGAGGCCATCTCCGCGGCCCGCACCTTCGTCACCGGCAGCTTCACCTGGCTGTTCATCGCCTATTCGCTCGTGGCGGTCGCCGTCTGCGCGTGGCTGGCCTTCAGCCGGGTCGGCAGCATCCGCCTCGGCGGACCGGACGCCCGCCCGGAGCACGGCAAGTTCGCCTGGTACTCGATGCTCTTCGCCTGCGGGCAGGGCATCGGGCTGATCTTCTGGTCGGTCGCCGAACCGATCCTGCTGCGGGACGAGAACCCCGTCGTCCCTGCGGGGCAGGACGGTGGGGCCGAGGGCGCGATGGTGTGGTCCTACTTCCACTGGGGCTTCACCGCCTGGGCCATGTACTGCGTGGTCGCGGTCTGCCTCGCCTACTCCCACCACAACCTCGGCAAGACCCTCACCTTCCGTGAGGCCACGGTCGACGTCCTCCCGACATGGTCCCAGCGCGGGGCGGGCGTGGTGGTGGAGCTGCTCGCGATCATCGCGACCGTGCTGGGCCTGGCCACCTCCTTCGGCTTCGCCGCCCTGCAGTTCAGCTCGGGGCTCGCTTCCTTCACCGGGCTGTCCTCCGGCCCGGGGGTCTGGCTGCTCGTCATCCTGGGGCTGGCCGGCCTGACCGCGGCCTCCGCGTTCTTCGGCATCAACAAGGGCATGAAGCGGATCAGCGAAGTGAACTCCGTGCTGAGCATCGTGCTGCTCGTGGCCGTGCTCGTCGCCGGTCCCACCATCTTCATCGTCTCGAACGTCACGCAGACGTTCGGGTCCTTCTTCGCCCACTTCCCGGCGATGAGCTTCTGGACCGACGCCGGCACCGCCGGGCAGGGTCTCGCCACCTGGCAGGACAGCTGGAACGGTTGGTGGACCGTGTTCATCTGGTGCTGGGTCATCGCCTTCAGCCCCTTCGTGGCCGGTTTCATCGCCCGCATCTCCCGCGGCCGCACCATCCGCGAGTTCGTCATCGGCGTCACCGTGATCCCCTCGCTGATCGTCATGGTCTGGATCGGGATCATCGGCTCGGCCGCTCTGCACTACGACGACCGCAGCGACCGCGGCATCTCCGCGGCGGTCGCGGCGGACACCTCCAGCGGGCTGTTCGTCATGCTCGAGTCCGTCCCCGTCGTCGGCTCACTCCTGCTCGTGGTGGCCACCGTCCTGGTCGCCACCTACTACGTCACCTCCCTGGACTCCGGCGCGCACGCCCTGGCCGAGTTCGTCTCCGCGCCCCGCCGGGCCGGGCCGATCTTCCGCGTGGTGCTCGTCGCCAGCATCGCCGCCGTGGCGCTCACGCTGCTCACCCTCGGCGGCACCGCGGTGGTCGACACGGTGCAGACCGGCACCATCATCGGAGCCTTCCCGTTCTCCTTCGTCATCCTGTTGATGATCGCGAACCTCGTGCGCCGGCTGCTGACCCGCACGCCGGGGACCGAGCGCCTGGAGCGGGAGGTCAACGACCCCTCGCCGGACGTCCCCGGCACCGACGGCACCCCGGCGGGGGCGGGGGAGGGTCCGGTGCGGCGCACCGCGGCCGTCCCGGAGCCGGTCCCGCCGGTCGTTGATCCCCGACCGCAGCGCTGACCCCCGCGCCCGACGGGTGGTCGCGATGGGCACGTCGTCCCCGCCGGCCGACTGTCCCGGCGCGTCCGGGAGGTGGGAGCGCAGCCCGCGTTCCCACCTCCCGGACGCGTCGTGGTGAACGTCCCGCCCCGTGACGCAGAATGAGAAGTCCTATGACGCCACCATCCGAGAACACCTCCCCCGGCGAGGCCCGCGCCGCGTCCGTCGTCTCCCACGCGCTGCGGGTCCTGCGCTGCTTCTCCGTGGACGAACCACTGCTGGGGGTGACCGAGATCGCCGCCCGCGTGGGGCTGCACAAGAGCACGGTCTCCCGGCTCCTGGTGACCCTGGAGCAGGAGAACGTGGTGGAGCGCGATCCGCAGACGCGCCGCTACCGCCTGGGCCTCGGCCTGATCTCCGTGGCGGGTCCGCTGCTGGCCGAGCTGGACGAGCGGCGCGCGGCGTACCCGGTGCTGCTGGAGCTGACCGAGCAGACCGGCGAGACGAGCGCGCTGATGGTCTGGAGCGACGATCAGGCCGTCTGTGTGGAGCAGATCCCCAGCCCGCGGCAGATCAAGCACACCACGCCGCTGGGCACCAGGTACAACACCGCGCTCAGCGCCTCGGTGCAGCTCTTCCTCGCGGAGCAGCCACCGGAGCGGGCGCAGGCGCTGCTGCTGTCCGGGATCATCGAGCTGCCCGACCCCACCGAGGCAAGCGTCGGGGCCTACCTGGAGTCACTGCGACAGGTCGCCGAGGAGGGGGTGGCCCTCAACTACGGCAAGACCTCGATGGACGAGGTCGGCGTCGCCGCCGCCGTCCGCGACCACCGGGACCGGACGGTCGCGGCCGTCATGGTCGCGGCGCCGCGCTACCGGGTCACGCCCGAACAGGCCCAGCAGCTCTCCTCCGCCGCCGTGGCGGCGGCCCGGGAGGTGTCCCAGCGGCTCGGGGCCCCTGTGGGGGCCCGCCGTACCGGGCGGGCGTCCCTGGAGGTGCGCTGACCGGGTCCCGTCGGCCCGGGGCCGCGGCCGTCACCCGGTGGAGGCCGCGTCCCGCCCGATCGTCTCCCGCAGGATCTCGCTCGTGCCGCCGAAGATCGTCAGCAGCCGGGAGGCGAGGTAGGCCTGGGCCACCGGGTAGTCGAGGATGTAGCCGTAGCCGCCGTGCAGCTGCAGGCACCGGTCCGTGACGGCCTTGGCCCGCTCGCTCGCCCAGTACTTGGCCTTGGAGGCCCCGACGACGTCGAGCGCCCCGGCGTTGAACGCGTGCACGGCCCGCTGGACGTAGGCCTCGGTGACCTCCACCTCGACCGTCAGCTCCGCGACCTCGAACCGGGAGTGCTGGAAGTCCAGCACCCGGGTGCCGAAGGCCGTGCGCTCCCGGATGTAGTCGAGGGTGGACTCCAGCGTGGCGCGCGCCACGGCGCTGGCGGCCACGGCGACCGCCAGCCGCCCCTGGGGCAGCAGCTGCCGGATCTGCCGCAGCCCGCCGCCCTCCGCCCCGATCAGGTTCGCGCCGGGGACGCGGACGTCCTCGAAGAACAGCTCGGCGGTGTCGGAGGCCCGCACGCCCATCTTGTCCAGCTGCTTGCCGGCCGAGTAGCCGGGGGAGTCCGTCCTGTGCACCAGGAAGAGGCTGAAGCTGTCCTCCCCGGCGCGCTCGGCGCGCCCGTCCGTGCGGGCCAGCACCAGGGCGGCGTCCCCGCTGATCCCGTTGCCGATGAAGGTCTTCTGGCCGTTGAGCACCCAGTCCTCGCCGTCGCGCACGGCCCTCGTGCGCACCCCGCGCAGGTCGGACCCGGCGCCCGGCTCGGTCCAGGCCACCGAGGTGACCAGTTCCCCGGTGAGGATCCGCGGCAGCCACCGCTCCTGCTGCTCCGCGGTGCCGTGGGCGAGCAGGTGGGGCAGCACCCAGTCGTCGTTGAGGTGCAGCGCCAGGGCCACGCCGAGGGCTCCGCCGCGGACCAGCTCCTCGTCGAGCACGGCGCGGAACCGGTAGTCGGTCAGGCCCATGCCGCCGTGCTCCTCGGGCACGGCGAGGCCGAGCAGGCCCGCCCCGCCGGCGGCGGTCCACATGCTGCGCGGCATCAGGTGCTCGGCGTCCCACTGCGCGTAGTGGGGGGTGACCTCGCGCGCCACGAACTCGCGGGCGACGCCGCGGAACTCCTCGTGCTCCTCCTCGAAGAAGGGCTGGACGGCCGGGGTGGGAGTCATGGGGTGCCTCCTGTGCTGGTGGGAACCGGGTGGCCGGCGGCGTCCGGGTGACCGGTGGGGTCCGGGCGGATCGCGGTGCGCAGCGCGGCCCAGGCCATCTCCTCGAGCGCGGCCCGGGCGGCGTCGAGACGCTCCGCCTCCTGCGGAGTGCGCAGCCGCTGTGCGGCCCGCAGGGAGTGCGGGGTGGAGTTGATCAGTCCGAAGGCGGCCTGGGCGCGCAGGGTGAGGTCGGCGACCTCGCGCGCGGGGGCGAGCTCGCGCAGGGCCTCGACCCACAGGGTCACGTAGCCGCGCTGGAGCACGCGCACCGTGCGGCGGTCCTCGGCCGTCAGGTTGGGCAGCTCCCGGTCCTGCACCACGATCACGGCGGGGCGGTGCAGGGCGAAGTCGACCTGGAAGCGGACCAGGTCCCGCAGTCGCCGCTGCGGGTCGGGGGCGTGCCGGGCCACCTCGCGGCCGCGCTCGAGCAGGTCGTGGCTGACCTCGAGCAGCACCGCGCCCAGGACGGCCTGCTTGCTCGCGAAGTGCCGGTAGACCGCGGGGCCGCTGACGCCCGCGGCCGCGCCGATGTCGTCGATCGAGACCCCGGCGAAGCACCGCTCGGCGAAGAGCGTGGCGGAGGCGGCGAGCAGGTTCTGCCGGCGCCGGGCCTTCGCCTGCCCGCGCACCGTGGTGGGCTGCGGGCTGGGTCGGCGGTCGGTCTGCGGCATGCGGTCCTTCTTCCGGCGGCGGGGCGGGGCGTTCCTGGACATTTTAGTGAGTCGCCACTAACCTGACGACCAAGTTAGTCCAGACTAACCGAAATGGCGTCCCGCACCCGGGGCCGGATCGGGACGGAGGAGCGGATGCGCGCGCTGAGCAGCCAGGTGGACCCGGGCAGCCCGGACTTCGGCGCCAACGCGGCCGCCCAGCACCGGCTCGTCGCGGAGCTCGGGGAGCGCCTGGACCGGGTGGCGCAGGGCGGGCCGGCGGCCTCGCGGGCGCGGCACGTGGGCCGCGGCAAGCTGCTGCCGCGCGAGCGGGTGGACCACCTGCTCGATCCCGGCAGCCCGTTCCTGGAGGTCGGCGCCCTGGCGGCCGAGGGGATGTACGACGACGAGTGCCCCGCGGCCGGGCTGATCGCCGGCATCGGGCTCGTGCACGGCCGGCAGGTGATGGTCGTGTGCAACGACGCCACGGTCAAGGGCGGCACGTACTACCCCGTGACGGTCAAGAAGCACCTGCGCGCCCAGGAGATCGCCCTCGAGAACCGGCTGCCCTGCGTCTACCTCGTGGACTCCGGCGGGGCGTTCCTGCCGATGCAGGACGAGGTCTTCCCGGACCGCGAGCACTTCGGGCGGATCTTCTACAACCAGGCGAACCTCTCGGCCGCGGGCGTCGCCCAGATAGCCGCGGTGCTGGGCTCGTGCACCGCCGGCGGCGCCTACGTGCCGGCGATGAGCGACGAGACCGTGATCGTGCGCGGACAGGGCACGATCTTCCTCGGCGGCCCGCCGCTGGTGAAGGCCGCCACCGGCGAGGAGGTCACCGCGGAGGAGCTGGGCGGCGGCGAGCTGCACGCGGCCGTCTCCGGGGTGGTCGACCACCTCGCGGAGAACGACGAGCACGCCCTGGAGATCGTCCGCGACATCGTCGCGACCCTGCCCCCGCCCGCCCCCCGCGCCTGGCCGGTCCGGGCGGCGGAGCCACCGGCCGTGGCCGAGGACGAGCTGGCCGGCGCGGTCCCGGTGGACCCCAACGCCGGCTACGACGTGCGCGAGGTGATCGCCCGGCTCGTGGACGGGTCTCGCTTCGCCGAGTTCAAGGCGGAGTACGGCACCACGCTCGTCACCGGCTTCGCCCACCTGCACGGCCACCCGGTGGGCATCGTGGCCAACAACGGGGTGCTCTTCGCCGAGTCGGCGATGAAGGGCGCCCACTTCATCGAGCTGTGCGACCAGCGCGGGATCCCGCTGCTGTTCCTGCAGAACATCACCGGCTTCATGGTGGGCCGCGACTACGAGGCCGGCGGCATCGCCAAGCACGGCGCCAAGATGGTCACCGCCGTGGCCACCACCCGGGTCCCGAAGCTGACCGTGGTGATCGGCGGGTCCTTCGGGGCCGGCAACTACTCCATGTGCGGGCGCGCCTACTCCCCGCGGTTCCTGTTCCTGTGGCCCCAGGCGAGGATCTCGGTGATGGGCGGGGCCCAGGCCGCGTCGGTGCTGGCCACCGTCAAGGCCGACCAGCTGGCCGCCCGCGGGCAGGACTGGGACGCGGAGGAGCGCGAGGCGTTCATGGCGCCCATCCGCCGGCAGTACGAGGAGCAGGGCAACCCCTGGTACTCCACCGCCCGGCTGTGGGACGACGGCGTGATCGCCCCCTCCGACACCCGCGAGGTGCTCGGGCTGGCCCTCGAGGTCTGCTCCCGCGCCCCGCTGCCCGAGCCGGCCTTCGGCCTCTTCAGGATGTGAGCCCCGTGACTCCCAGCACGCCCCCGCGCCGCTTCGACGTCGTGCTTGTCGCCAACCGCGGCGAGATCGCCCGCCGGATCCTGCGCACCCTCAAGGCGCTGGGCATCCGCTCGGTCGCGATCTACAGCGAGGCCGACCGCGACGCGGTGCACGTGCGGGAGGCCGACGTGGCCGTGTGCGTGGGCCCGGCCGCGCCGGCGCAGAGCTACCTGCGCATCGACGCCGTGGTCGAGGCCGCCCGCGCCACCGGGGCGCAGGCGGTCCACCCCGGCTACGGGTTCCTCTCCGAGAACGCCGGCCTGGCCCGCGCGTGCGCCGCGGCCGGCATCGCCTTCGTCGGCCCCGGCGCGGAGGCCCTGGAGATCATGGGGGACAAGATCCGCGCCAAGCGGCACGTGGCCGCTGCCGGGGTGCCCGTCGTGGCCGGGGTCTCGGACCCGGGCCTCGACGACGACGCCCTGGTGGCCGCCGCCGCCGGCCTGGACTACCCGCTGCTGATCAAGCCCTCGGCCGGGGGCGGCGGCAAGGGCATGCACGTGGTCGAGGACCCCGAGCGACTGCCCGAGGCCCTCGCCACCGCCCGCCGGGTCGCGGCCGCCGCGTTCGGGGACGACACCCTGTTCCTGGAACGACTCATCGAGTCCCCCCGGCACATCGAGGTCCAGGTCCTCGCCGACACGCACGGGACCGTGGTCCACCTGGGCGAGCGCGAGTGCTCGCTGCAGCGCCGGCACCAGAAGGTGATCGAGGAGGCGCCCTCGCCGCTGCTGGACCCCGCCACGCGGGAGCGGATCGGGCAGGCCGCCTGCCGGGTGGCCCGCTCGGTCGGCTACGCCGGCGCCGGGACCGTGGAGTTCCTCGTGGCCGCGGACCGGCCGGAGGAGTTCTTCTTCATGGAGATGAACACCCGCCTGCAGGTCGAGCACCCGGTGACCGAGCTGGTGACCGGCGTGGACCTCGTGGAGCACCAGCTGCGCGTCGCCGCGGGGGAGCCCCTCGCCCTGGCCCAGCAGGACGTGGTGCTCACCGGCCACGCGGTGGAGGCGCGGGTCTACGCCGAGGACCCCGCGCGCGGCTTCCTGCCTACCGCCGGCACCGTGCTCGCGCTCGAGGAGCCCTCCGGCCCCGGGATCCGCGTGGACTCCTCCCTGGCCGCGGGCCTCACGGTGGGCTCCGACTACGACCCCATGCTGGCCAAGGTGATCGCCTGGGGCGAGGACCGCGAGCAGGCCCTGGACCGGCTGGACTCCGCCCTGGCGGACACCGTGGTGCTCGGGGTGGGCACCAACACCGAGTACCTGCGCGCCCTGCTCGCCGATCCCGCCGTGCGCGCCGGGGAGCTGGACACCACCCTCATCGAGCGGCGCCTGCCGGAGCTGGAGTTCGCCGCCCCGGACGAGACCCACTTCGCCGCCGCGGCCGCCTTCCTGCGGGCCCGGGCCGCCGCGCCCGGTCCAGGGCCTGGCTGCGGGCCCTGGGACCGCGCCGAGGGCTGGCGGCCCACCGGCCGGGCCCGGCCGGCGGTGGAGCTCGCCCACGGGCTGGAGCAGCCCCGCCGCACCGTCGTCGACGACGGCGTGCGCCTGGTGCCCCTGCCCGGCCGGGCGGCCGCGCACCTGCTGGAGGCCGGCGGGACCGCCCGCGTCGTCCACGTCGCGGCAGGGGAGGGCAGCGTCTGGGTGGGCGAGGACGGGTTCGCCGTCGAGCTCCACGTGCTGACCCGCGAGGAGCGGCTGGAGCGGGCGCTCGTGGCCCTGGAGCGCACGGCGGGGCCCGCCCCGCCCGAGCTGCACTCGCCCATGCCCGGCACCGTCGTCGCGGTCCCCATCGCGGCGGGGGAGCGGGTCGCGGAGGGGCAGACCGTGGTGGTCGTCGAGGCCATGAAGATGGAGCACCGGCTGACCGCCCCCACCGCCGGAACCGTCGAGCTGTCCGTGCGGGCCGGAGCGCAGGTCGCCCTGCACCAGCTGCTCGCCCGCGTGGTGCCCGACGTCCCCGGCACCGCACCCGGCACCGGTCCGGCGGCGCCCGGGACCCCGCCGGCCACCGATCCGACCAGTCAGGAGCACAGCGCATGAACTTCGAGCTCGACGAGGAGTACCAGGACCTCTCCGACACCGTCCGGGAGTTCGCCGACGAGGTGATCGCCCCCGTCTCGGCCCGCTACGACCGGGACCACGCGTTCCCCTACGACATCGTGGCGCAGATGGGCGAGCTGGGCCTGTTCGGCCTGCCCTTCCCCGAGGAGTACGGCGGGATGGGCGGGGACTACTTCGCGCTGTGCCTGGCGCTCGAGCAGATCGCCCGGGTCGACCAGTCCGTGGCCATCACCCTCGAGGCCGGGGTGTCGCTGGGTGCCATGCCGATCTTCCGCTTCGGCACCGAGGAGCAGAAGCAGCAGTGGCTGCCCGACCTCGCGACGGGCCGGGCGCTCGCCGGCTTCGGGCTCACCGAGCCGGAGGCCGGCTCGGACGCCGGCGGCACCCGCACCACCGCCAGGCGGGAGGACGGGCAGTGGGTGGTCGACGGCGCCAAGGAGTTCATCACCAACTCCGGCACGGACATCACCCGCCTGGTCAACGTCACCGCGGTCACCGGCACCACGCAGCTGCCGGACGGGCGGGCCAAGAAGGAGATCTCCACGATCATCGTCCCCACGGACACCCCCGGCTTCCGCGCCGAGAAGGCCTACGACAAGGTCGGCTGGAACGCCTCGGACACCCACCCGCTGTCCCTGCAGGACGTCCGGGTCCCGGAGGACCACCTGCTGGGCGAGGAGGGGCGCGGCTACGCCAACTTCCTGTCCATCCTCGACGAGGGGCGCATCGCCATCGCGGCCCTGGCCACCGGCGCGGCCCAGGGCTGCGTCGAGGAGTCGGTGCGCTACGCGGGCGAGCGCACCTCCTTCGGCCGGCCCATCGGGGGAAACCAGGCGATCTCCTTCAAGATCGCCCGCATGCAGGCCCGCGCGCACACGGCCCGGCTGGCCTACTACGACGCCGCGTCCCGGATGCTGGCCGGCCGGCCGTTCAAGACGCAGGCCGCGATCGCCAAGCTCGTGGCCGGGGAGGCCGCGATGGACAACGCCCGGGACGCCACCCAGGTCTTCGGCGGCTACGGGTTCATCAACGAGTCCCGGGTGGCCCGCCACTACCGCGACTCCAAGATCCTCGAGGTCGGCGAGGGCACCACCGAGGTGCAGCTCATGCTCGTCGCCCGCGAGCTGGGACTGTGAGGGGGCGGCCGTGAGCGCACCGCGAAAGGTGGTCCGCCAGCGCGGGCTCTGGTTCGAGGAGTTCGAGGAGGGCACCGTCTACGAGCACGCCCCGGGGCGCACGGTGACCGAGGCCGACAACGTCCTGTTCACCACCCTCACCATGAACACCCAGTCCCTGCACCTCGACGCCGCGTGGGCCGGGCGCCAGCCCTTCGGGCAGCGCCTGGTGAACTCGATGTTCACGCTCTCCACCCTCGTGGGCGCCTCCGTGGCGCAGCTGACCCAGGGCACCATCGTCGCCAACCTCGGCTTCGAGGAGGTGCGGTTCCCGCACCCGCTGCACCACGGCGACACCCTGTACTCGTCCTCCGAGATCCTCGGCACCCGCCCGTCCTCCTCCCGGCCCGGGCAGGGGATCGTGCGCGTCAAGCACGTCGGGCGCAACCAGGACGGGCTGGTGGTCGCCGAGTGCACCCGCTCCGTGCTCATGTGGTCCCGCGACGCCGCCCCGCGGTGACCCCGGTGCCCGGGACCCCTCCCGTGCCCGCCGCGCCACCGCCCCACCACCCGTTCCGAAGGAGCCGCCCGTGACCGACGACCCCGCCCTCGGCCCCGCCCTGCTGTTCTGCCCGGCCGACCGTCCCGACCGCTACGCCAAGGCCGCCGCGCGGGCCGACACCGTGATCCTCGACCTCGAGGACGCCGTGGCCGGGCCGGACAAGCCCGCCGCCAGGGACGCCCTCGTGGCCACGCCCCTGGACCCCGCCCGCACCGTCGTGCGGATCAACGCCGAGGACACCGAGGACTTCGCCCACGACCTCGTCGCCCTGCGGCACACCGCGTACACCACCGTGATGCTGCCCAAGGCCGCCTCCGCCGAGCGGCTCGCCGTCGCCGCGGAGCTCGGCCTGGACCGGGTGATCGCGCTGTGCGAGACCGCCGAGGGAGTGGTGCACGCGGCCGGGATCGCCCGCGCCCCCAACGTGGTGGCGCTGATGTGGGGCGCCGAGGACCTGGTCGCCTCCCTGGGCGGCAGCTCGTCCCGCCGCCCGGACGGCGCCTACCGGGACGTCGCCCGGCACGCCCGCTCCGCGGTGCTGCTGGCCGCCGGCGCCGCCGGCAAGCCCGCCGTCGACGCCGTGCACGTCGACATCGCCGACCTCGACGGGCTGCGCGAGGAGGCCCTCGACGCCGTGGCCTCCGGCTTCGCCGCCACCGCCTGCATCCACCCCGGCCAGGTGGAGACCGTCCGCGCCGCCTACCGCCCCGCCGAGGAGGAGGTCGCCGCCGCCCGGGAGCTGCTCGCGGCCGCCCGGGACGCCGCCGGCGTCTTCACGTTCCGCGGGCGGATGGTCGACGAGCCCCTGCTCCGCCACGCCGAGCGCCTCGTGCGCCGCGCCGGCGGCTGAGCCCCGTGTCCGACGACCCCGTCCGGAGGAGACCATGAACCGGCCCCTGACCATCGTCGTCCCCGTCAAGCACGTCCCCGAAGCCCAGGGCGAGCGCGTCCTCACCGGTGACCCGCCCGTGCTCGAGCGCGGCCCCGGGATCCTCTCCGAGCTCGACGAGTACGCGCTCGAGGCCGCCCTGCAGCTCGTCGAGGCCGCCGGCGGGGCGGAGGCCGGTCACCGGGTGCACGCCCTCACCGTCGGCCCGGCGGACGCAGCGGCCGCCCTCAAGCGCGCCCTCCAGCTGGGCGCCGACGCCGGCGTGCACGTGCTCGACGACGCCCTGGCCGGCTCGGACGCCTGGGTCACCGCCCGGGTGCTCGCCGCCGCGGTCGAGCGGATCGCCGAGGAGGAGTCCCGGCCGGTGGACCTCGTGCTCACCGGCATGGCCTCCACGGACGGGGAGACCTCCCTGGTCCCCGGTCAGCTGGCCGAGCGGCTCGGCCTGGCCCACGTCGGCTTCGCGAGCTCGCTGGCCCTCGCCGAGGGCGGCGCCTCGCTCACCGCCACCCGGCACACCGGGGCCGAGGTCCTCGAGCTCGTCGCGCAGCTGCCGGCGCTCGTGGCCGTCACCGACCGGGCCAACACCCCGCGCTACCCGAACTTCAAGGCGATCGTGGCGGCCAAGAAGAAGCCCGTGCGCACGTGGTCGGCCGCCGAGCTCGGGCTCGGCCCGGGCGACGTGGGCCTCGCCGGCTCCCTCACGCGCGTGCTCGAGGCCGTGCCCCGCCCGCCGCGCACCGCCGGGGAGGTCGTGGTGGACGAGGGCGAGGGCGGGATCCGCCTCGCCGAGTTCCTCGTGGCCCAGAAGCTCGTCTGACCCCACCACGTCTGACACCCCACGTCTGACACCCCACGTCTCGCCCGATCACGTCTCGCCCGGGTGCCCGGGCAGGAGGAGGACCCTCATGACCACGACCCTGGTGGTGCTGGACACCACGGAGCGGCTGCGCCGCGGCGACCGGGAGCTGCTCGTGCTCGCGAGCTCCCTGGGCGAGGCGCACGCCGCGCTCCCGGCGACGCCCGGGGACGGGCTGCTCGACGAGCTGGCCGGCCACGGTGCGGCCGCCGTGCACGTCCCCGCGGACGCCGCGGGCGACCGGCTGACCACCCCCGCCGTCGCGCTCGCGGCGGCGGCCGCCCGGGCGAGCGGCGCCGGGGCGGTGCTGCTGCCCAACACCCCGGAGGCCAAGGACGTCGCCGCGCGCCTGGGTGTGCGGCTCGAGGCGGCGGTGATCACCGACGTGGTGGCCCTGGACACGGATCTGGTGGCGACCAAGTCCGTCCTCGCCGGCGGCTGGACCACCCGGTGCCGGGCCGTGAGCCCGGTGCTGGTCGCCACCGTCCGGCCCAACTCGGTGGAGCTCCCGGCCGAGCTCCCGGCCGGGGCGGACCGCCCGGCGGTGCACGTGCACGACGTCGACGACGCGGTCCCCGCCGCGCGCGTGGTCGGGCGCACCGAGCTGCCCGCCTCCGGGCGGCCGGCCCTGGGTGAGGCGCGCGTGGTCGTGGCCGGCGGCCGCGGCACGGGCGGGGACTTCGGCCCGCTCGAGGAGCTCGCGGACGTCCTCGGCGGCGCGATCGGCGCCTCCCGCGCCGCGGTGGACGCCGGGTGGATCGGCCCCGAGGCGCAGGTGGGGCAGACCGGCCGCACCGTCTCCCCGCAGCTCTACGTCTCGTGCGGGATCTCCGGGGCCGTGCAGCAGCGCGCGGGCATGCAGACCGCCCGGGTGATCGTGGCGGTCAACAAGGACGAGCAGGCGCCGGTCCTCGAGATCGCCGACCTCGGGATCGTGGGCGACCTCAGGAAGGTGCTGCCCCAGGCGGTCGAGCACCTGCGGTCGCTGCGCGGATAGCCGCCGCGGCCCGGCCCGAAGTGGTCGGGTCCGAAGCGGCCCGGCCCCGACCGGGCCGGGCCGGTGGCGGATCGGCCCGCGCCGGCCGGCCGAGGCGGCGGCCCCGGGGCCGGGCTAGCTCAGAACCCGGAGGGGTTCCGGGGGGTGTAGGCCTCCTCGAGGCGCCGGACCTCCTCGTCCGTCAGGTCCAGCTCGGCGGCGGCCGCGGCGTCGTCGATGTGCTGCTCGCGGGTCGCGCCCACGATCGGCGCCGTCACGGCGGGCCGGCCGGCGACCCACGCGAGGGCCACCTGGGCCATCGGCACGCCGCGCTCGTCGGCCACGGCAGCGACCGCGTCGACGATCGCCCGGTTCGCCGCCACGTCCTGCGTGTAGAGGCCCTGGCCGAACGCGTCGGTGCTCTCCCGGGTGCCGGAGCCGGCGGCGCCCCAGGGCCGGGTGAGCCGGCCGCGGGCGAGCGGACTCCAGGGCAGCACGCCCACCCCGGTCGCCCGGCAGAACGGGTGCATCTCCCGCTCCTCCTCGCGCTCGAGCAGGTTGTACTGGTCCTGCATCGAGACGAACCTGGTCCAGCCGTGCAGCTCGGCGGTGTGCTGCAGCTGCGCGAACTGCCACGCCCACATGCTCGAGGCCCCGAGATAGCGGGCCTTGCCGGCCTTCACGACGTCGTGCAGGGCCTCCATGGTCTCCTCGACGGGCGTGCGGGGGTCGAACCGGTGGATCTGGTACAGGTCGACGTAGTCGGTCCCCAAGCGCTGCAGCGACGCGTCGATCTCGTGCATGATCGCCGCCCGGCTGAGGCCGCCGCCGTTGCGCGCGTCCCGCATCCGACCGTGCACCTTGGTGGCGATCTGGAGCTCCTCCCGCGGAGCGATCTCCCGGAGCAGCGTGCCGGTGATCTCCTCGCTGGAGCCCAGCGAGTACACGTTGGCCGTGTCGAACGTGGTGATCCCGGCCTCGTAGGCGCGGCGCACGAACGGGCGGGCCTCGTCGAGGCCCACGCTCCACGCGTGCGACCCCTTGGCCGGATCCCCGTAGCTCATCATGCCCAGCACCACGGCGCTCAGCTCGAGGCCGGAGCTCCCCAGACGGACGGTTCTCATGACGGTTCTCCTTCTGCACGGCGGACGATGGCGCGGCGGGCGACGGACGGTGGCACGGAGCCACGGCGAGGTCGCGGGCCCGCTCCCGATCCTAGGAGAGCGCGCCCCGACCGGCCGGACCGCGGGCTCAGCGCGCCACGGTCCGGTGCCCGGCGTCCAGCCGCCGGGTCCAGCCGCGCGCGTCCAGGTGCTCCAGCAACGGGATCGCCACGCGCCGCGTGGTGCCCAGCGCCTGGCGCGCCTGGCTCGTGGTGAAGGGCTGCGGCAGCCGGGCGAGCTCGCGCATGGCCAGGGCGGGGGCCGTGGGGAGCAGCACGAGCCCCTCCCCGATCCGGAGCAGCCGCCCGGCACGCTCGGCGGCGGCGAGCTCGCGGGCGCCCAGGCGCAGCGCCGTCAGGTCCTCGGCCTCCGGGGCGCGGAAGGGCTCGGCCGCGAGCCGGTGCTCCAGCCGGCGCACGGCCGGCTCGTGCGCGCCGAGGCCGCCCCGGTGCTGCGGGGAGCGGATGTGCCCGCCCTCCTGCGCCAGGCCGGCACCGCGGACCACCGGGTCGACCAGGGCGGCGTCGGGCAGCGCGAGCAGGTCACGGGCGGCACCCCGGGACAGGCCCGCCGCCAGGGGGTCACGGGCGTGCAGCTCCTCCACGGCCGTGCGCAGCCGCTCCTGCCAGGCGTCGAGCACGGGAGCGTGCACCCACCAGCCGCCGGCCGCGCGCACCCCCGCGGGCGGGGCGGCGTCCGCGGCGGGCAGCAGGCCGAGCCGGTGCAGGCGCTCCGCAGGGACCGCGCCGCGGCGGGCCACCTCGGCGAGCACGTCCCCGCGGGCGTCCAGGCCGGTGAGGCGCGCGGCCCGGCGCGCCCGGTCGCCGCGCCGCCGCAGTGCGGGCGGGTCGGCGTCGAGGACCAGGGCGCCGCCGAGCACCGAGCGGCTGCCGGGATCGCGCAGCACCACGCGGTCCCCGAGGACGAGGGGCAGGGGGCGGTCGAGGGCCAGCCGGGCGTGGTCGTCGTCGAAGGGACTGAGCCGGGCCGGGACCGCCGCGGTGCCGGCGTGCACCACGAGCTGCTCGGCCAGGAGCGGGAACGCGGACCCGGTGGTGCGGCGGACGTCGAGGACGCCGGTGACCGGCCACGCGCCGGGGGTGACCAGGGCGTCGCCGCGGTGCACGTCGTCGGCCGGCACCCCGCGCAGGTTCACGGCCACCCGGGCGCACGGCTCCAGCGACGCGGCCGGCCGGTTGCGGCTGTGCAGCCCGCGCACCGCCACCGGCCGGGCCCCGCCCGCGCCGAGCAGCTCCAGCCGGTCGTCCTGCCGGAGGGTGCCCGCGGCCAGGGTGCCGGTCACCACCGTGCCGGACCCGGTGATCGTGAAGGAGCGGTCCACCCACAGCCGCAGCCGCCCGTCGGCAGGCGCGGGCGCCTGCGCCAGGACGTCGTCGAGCGCGGCGCGCAGCTCGTCCAGGCCCGTGCCCTCGAGGGCCGAGACGGTGACGGCGGGCGCGTCGCGCAGGCCCGTCCCGGCCAGCTCCGCCCGGACCTGCGCGAGCACCTCCTCGGCGCGCCCGGGCGCCCGGTCGGCCCGGGTGAGCACCACCACGCCGCGCTCGATGCCCAGGGCCGCGACCGCGTCGCGGTGGTCCCCGGACTGCGCCTGCCAGCCCTCGTCGACCGCGACGACGAAGCACACCACCGGGGCCGGGCCGAGCCCGGCGAGCATGTTGCCGAGGAAGCGCTCGTGGCCGGGGACGTCCACGAAGGCCACGTCCCGCCCGGAGGGCAGCGTGGTCCAGGCGTAGCCCAGGTCGATGGTCAGCCCGCGGCGGCGCTCCTCCTCCCACCGGTCGGGCTCCATGCCGGTGAGGGCCCGCACCAGCGTGCTCTTGCCGTGGTCGACGTGCCCGGCCGTGGCGACGACGTGCACGCTCACCGGGTTCCTCCGGTATCGCCGTCCGTCCCGTCCAGGGCGGTCAGGGCGGCGCGCACCGCGGCGAGCAGACGGTCGTCTTCGGACTCGGGCACGCAGCGCAGGTCGAGCAGGCAGGCGTGGTCGTGGACCCGAGGCAGCACGGCCGGGCGTCCGGCGCGCAGCGGCGCGGCCGCCGCCTCGGGCAGCCGGACCGCCCACCCCGGCAGCGGCACACCGGGAGCGCCGCCGCCGCCGACCCGGCCGTCGTGGGGGACCACCGGCGCGCCGACGGCCGCCGCGAGCCGCTCGGCGCGGGCACGCAGCCGGCCGGGGTCGGCGTGCAGCGCCCGGACCACGGGGGTGGGCCCGCCGGCGAGCGTGGCCTCCAGCGCGGCGAGCGCGAGCTTGTCGGCGCGCACCGCGCGGGCGAGGGGGTGGCCGGCCAGCCGGGCGACGACCTCCGCGCGGCCGAGCACCACCCCGGCCTGCGGGCCGCCGAGCAGCTTGTCGCCGCTGGCGATGACGATGTCCGCACCGCCCGCGAGGGCGGAGGCGGCGTCCGGCTCTCCCGGCAGGTGCGGGTCGGGGGTCAGCAGGCCGCTGCCCAGGTCGGCCACCAGGGGCACGCCGTGGGCGCGCGCCAGCGGCCGCAGCTCCTCCGGCCCGACGCCCGAGGTGAAGCCCTCCACCCGGAAGTTGCTCGGGTGCACCTTGAGCAGGCACCCGGTCTCCGGGCCGAGCGCCTCCGCGTAGTCGCGCAGGTGCGTCCGGTTGGTCGTGCCCACCTCGCGCAGCCGGGCTCCGGTCGACTCGATGAGCTCCGGCAGCCGGAAGCCGGCCCCGATCTCGACGAGCTCGCCGCGGCTGATCACCACCTCGCGGCCGGCCGCCAGCGCCGTGGTGGCCAGCACCAGCGCGGCCGCCCCGTTGTTGACCACCAGCGCCTCCTCGGCGGGCGGGCAGGCGGCGAGCAGGGCCGCCCGGGCCCCGGCGCCGCGGCGGGACCGGGTGCCGGTGCGCAGGTCCAGCTCCACGTCGACGTACCCGGCCGCCGCCGTCAGCGCCTCGGTCGCGGCCGCCGACAGCGGCGCGCGGCCCAGGTTGGTGTGCACGACCACCCCGGTGGCGTTGAGCACCGGGGTCAGGGTCGACGCGGAGCGCTGCGTGAGCGCGGCCAGCACCGCCGGCTCGACCTGGTCGGGGGTGAGCTCACCGCGCCGCGCCCGCTCCTG
This sequence comes from Kocuria oceani, assembly GCF_029524215.1. NCBI lineage: Bacteria > Bacillati > Actinomycetota > Actinomycetes > Micrococcales > Micrococcaceae > Kocuria > Kocuria oceani. The sequence goes on from NZ_JARAMH010000017.1 coordinate 21,485, forward strand.
GGTCCCGCGCACCAGGGAGCGGACGACCTCCTCGCTCAGCCGCTCGCGGGCCCGGCGGACGGCCGGCAGACCCATGAGCTGGTCGGTGCGCGGGATCAGGCGACGCGGATCGTCCTGGGCCACAGTTCCTCCTCGGCGAGCCGGGCGCATGACAGACGGTGACGGACGCAGCCGTTGACGGAAACGGAAGTTGGCGGAGGCGGACGGGAATCGAACCCGCCAGACCGAGGTGCTCGGTCTCACCGGTTTTGAAGACCGGGGGGCCCACCAGGACCCGGACGCCTCCGCCGCCCAACCTAGCACCCGCCCCACCACTAGGCTGACGGCATGGAACAGACCCGCACGCCGCACCCGTCCCTGCCCGAGACCGGCGCGGTCCGGCTGACCGGCTTCGCCCACGGCGGCGGCTGCGCCTGCAAGATCCCGCCCGGGGAGCTCGAGGACGCGGTGCGGGGTCTCACCGGACAGACGGGAGCCGGTGTGCTGGTCGGCCTCGACGACGGCGACGACGCCGCGGCCGTCCTGGTGCACGAGGACCTCGCGGTGCTCTCCACCGCCGACTTCTTCACCCCGGTCGTCGACGACGCCTACGACTGGGGCCGGATCGCCGCCGCGAACGCGCTGTCGGACGTCTACGCCATGGGCGGGCGCCCGGTCATGGCGATCAACCTGGTGGGCTGGCCGCGGGACGTGCTCCCGATGGAGCTGCTGACGGAGGTGCTGCGCGGCGGCCTGGCGGTGGCCTCCGAGGCGGGGTGCCCGGTGATCGGGGGCCACTCCATCGACGACCCGGAGCCGAAGTACGGCATGGCCGTGACAGGTGTGGCAGATCCCGCCCGGCTGCTGCGCAACGACGCCGCCGCGCCCGGGCTGCCCCTGACCCTCACCAAGCCGATCGGCGTGGGGCTGCTCAACAACCGGCACAAGGCGACCGGCGAGGTCTCCGCCGAGGCCGTGGCCACGATGACCCAGCTCAACCGGGACGGCGCCGAGGCCGCGCTGACCGCCGGGGCCCGGGCGGCCACCGACGTCACCGGGTTCGGGCTCCTCGGGCACCTGCACAAGATGTGCCGCGCCTCCGGGGTCGGCGCGGTCCTGGACCGGGCGGCGGTGCCCCTGGTCGAGGGGGCCCAGGAGGCGCTGCGGGACGGCTTCGTCTCCGGGGGGACCCGCCGCAACCTCGACTGGGTGCGCCCCCACCTTCGCGCCGGGGCCGGCGTGCCCGAGGAGGACCTGCTGCTGCTGGCCGACGCGCAGACCTCGGGCGGGCTGCTCGTCGTCGGCGAGCTGCCCGGCTACCCGGTGATCGGCCACACCGTGGCCGGATCCGGCATCGAGGTGCGCTGAGCGCCGTCCCGGGACGGCGCTCAGCCGGCCGTGGTGATCGAGTCGTCGACGACGCCGGCGGCCCGCCGGGCGGCCAGGCGCGCCTTCTGCGGCTCGATCGTGTACCGGGGGTCCTGGGCCGAGTGGATCCCGGCCTCCAGCACGCCGAACCGCGTCAGCGCGGAGGAGGCCAGCAGCGCCAGCCCCGACACCGCGGCGACCGCCCGGTGCCGTCCGCCCAGCAGCGTGCCGAGACCGCCGGCGACCGCCAGCCGCTCGCTCCACACCAGCATCGTCCCGGCCGGTCCGTGGTGCAGCGGCTCGGCCGCCACGGGGTGCATCCGCCGCTCCATCAGCTTCGTGGCGACCAGCTCCCCGGCCACGCCCAGCACGGCGATCCGGCGGGCGGGGCCGGCCTGACCGACCGACGTCGTGACCATCGCCAGACCGCCGGAGGCGAGGCTCGCCGAGCTCACGAAGACGAACGCCAGGTGCTCGCGGGCGTCGTTCCAGGTGGGGGTCGCCGTGTCGGAGAGCAGGACCGCGGTGTAGGCGGCCAGCGGCCCGGCGAACACGGCGGCCTCGACCCCGGCCGGTCCCTCGACCGCGCGCAGCACCGGGCGCAGCGGCCCCAGGGGCAGACAGGCACCGGTCATCCGGTCGACCTCGGCCACGGCCGCGGTGCCCATGCCGGCGCCGAACGCGCTGAGGATCCAGGAGCCCACGCTCATGGGGGACGTCACCTTGAACGTGCGCAGCATGTTGAAGAAGCGCTCCGGCCGGCCGAGGTCGGCGACCAGTGCCACCGCACCGGCGCCGAGGGCGGCCACCGAGCCCAGCCGGGCGTTGCGGCGCAGCTCGTCCCGGCCGGTGAGCTGACCGCCCAGGGCGAGCAGCGCCGAGCCGCCGGCCACGCCGCCGAGGAACAGGTACGCGGCGACCTCGTGGCCCCACGGCGCCGGCTTGACCACCGGCCGCCCGTAGTAGGACGTGAACTCCGCCTCCGGGACCATCGGCATCTCGCGCGAGCCGTCGCCCCCGCCGCCCTGGCCGGGGCCCCGGCGGCGCGGGCCGCCGCGCCGACGGCGGCGCGGCTGCTCGGGGGGACGGTAGCCGTCGAACTCGGAGAGGCTCACGAACGGCCTCCCGCGAAGGCCAGGGCGGCGGCGGCGAGCATGCCCGCCGCGGCCAGGCCGGCCCGCCGGTACATCTGGGGCAGGTCGGCGGTCGGCACCCGCGGGTCCGGCGGCAGCCCGTACACCTCCGGCTCGTCGAGCAGCAGGAACACCGACCCGGTGCCGCCCACGCCGTCCAGCTCGTTGGCGCCGTACAGCCTCGCCTCGGTGCGCCCCTGGGCGTGCAGCTCCGCGACCCGCTCCCGCGCCTGGTCCACCATGTCGTCGTGCTCGCCGTACTTGATGGAGGTGGTGGGGCAGGTCTGCGCGCAGGCGGGCGTCTGGTCGTCCACCATGCGGTCGTAGCACAGGGTGCACTTCTGGGCGATGCCCACCTTCGGCACCTCGGGCCGGGTCCCGGGCTGCTCGCCCCGCTTCGTGCGCGGCGCGGCCGTGCCGTCGGTGCGCCGCTCGATCACGCCGAACGGGCAGCCGGCCACGCAGGTGCCGCACCCGTTGCACACGTCGTCCTGCACCACCACGGTGCCGTGCTCGGTGCGGAACAGCGCTCCCGTGGGGCACACGTCGAGGCACCCGGCGTGCGTGCAGTGCTTGCAGACGTCGGAGGACATCAGCCAGCGGAACTCCTCGGTGTCCGGCGGGGTGGTGTCCTCCGACGCCGTCCGCGGGCGCGTCTCGGGAGGCCCCACCTGGGGCATGCCGAGGCTCACGAGCTTGCGCCCGGACTCCCGGGCCTCCTCGATGCGCTCGCTGTCCTGCTCGACGAACGCCACGTGCCGCCAGGTGCTCGCGCCCAGGGAGCCGGTGTTGTCGTAGGAGGACTCCAGCAGCCGCAGGTCCCCGTCCTGGGGGTTCTGGTTCCACTCCTTGCAGGCCACCTCGCAGGCCTTGCAGCCGATGCAGATCGAGGTGTCGGTGAAGAAGCCCTTCCGCGGGTGCTGGTGCTCCCAGTGCGCGTCGGCGGTGGGGTCGGTCGGTCCGGCCAGCTGGCCCATCAGTTCTCCCTCTGGGGTTCGGTGCTCGGATCGGTGCTCGGGTCAGTGCTCTCCAGGGCGGCCCCGGCGGTGTCGGGCGGATCCACCCGGGTGTTGCCGGTCGCCACGGTGGCGCCCGCCCGCACCTGGTAGTCCGCGACGAGCTCGAGCAGCGCGGCGCCCTGCGGGCGGCGGCCCGGCCGGATGTGGCAGGAGCCGACCTTGGAGTCCTGGATCTGCACGTTGGGCTCGAGCGTGAGGCCCAGCAGGTCGTTGGCCGAGTCGCCGCTGACCACCGCGTCGTCGCCCACACCCCAGTGGTAGGGCAGCCCGATCTGGTGCACGGTCTGCCCGCGCACCACCAGCGGGGTCATCCGGTCGGTGACGAGCACCCGAGCCTCGATCGCCGCCCGCGGCGAGACGATCGTGGCCCAGCCGTAGGGCTCCAGCCCGCACTCGGCGGCGAGCTCGGGGGAGACCTCGCAGAACATCTCCGGCTGCAGCTCCGAGAGGTACGGCAGCCACCGGCTCATGCCGCCGGCGGTGTGGTGCTCGGTGAGCCGGTAGGTGGTGAACACGTAGGGGTACACGTCCGCCCCCGGCTCCCCGGCGCTCGGGGCGCTGAGGTTGTCCGGGCGGGCGAACAGCACCCGGGACGGGTTGCGCTGCTGGGTGTACAGGGCGTTGTCGATCGGCGACTCCTGCGGCTCGTAGTGCGTGGGCAGCGGCCCGTCCAGCACGCCCTTGGGCGCGTAGAGCCAGCCCTTGCCGTCGGCCTGCATGATGAACGGGTCGTCGCCGGCGAGTGCGGCCGCGCCCCCGGCGTCGGGGTCGGGGCGGGTGCCGGGGGCGAGGTGCAGCGGGAAGTCGGGCACGTCGTCCCCCACCCACCGGTCCTGCTCCTCGTCCCACCACACGAGCTTCTTGCGCTCGCTCCAGGGCCGGCCCTCCGGGTCGGCCGAGGCGCGGTTGTAGAGCAGGCGGCGGTTGGCCGGCCACGCCCACCCCCACTCCAGCGCGGCGGCGTCCTGCTCCTGGCCGGGCCGGCGCAGGGCGGCGCGGTTGACGCCGTCGGCGTAGACCCCGGTGTAGATCCAGCAGCCGCCGGAGGTCGAGCCGTCCGCGCGCATCTCGGTGTACGACGACAGCGGTCTCCCGGCGTCCGGGCCGGTGAGGTGACGGCCGTTGATCTCGGCCAGCACCGCCTCGGGGTCCGGCTCGCCGTGCTCGTCGACGGGGTAGTCCCAGGTGAGATCCAGCAGCGGGCGGTCGCGCTCGTCCTCGGACCCGGCCAGCCGCTCCCGGATCCGCCGGCCCAGCTCGAAGAAGAACTGCAGCTCGCTCTGGCACTCGCCCGGCGGTGCCACGGCCTGGTGGCGCCACTGCAGCAGCCGCTGGGTCTGGGTGAACGTGCCCGACTTCTCCACGTGCGTGGCCGCGGGCAGGAAGAACACCTCGGTCTCGATGTCCTCGGTGCGCAGCTCGCCCGAGGCGATCTCCGGGCCGTCCTTCCACCAGGTCGCCGACTCGATGAGGTTGAGGTCCCGCACCACCAGCCACTTGAGGTGGGACATGGCCATCCGCTGCATCCGGCCGTTGGAGGACCCCACGGCGGGGTTCTGGCCCAGGACGAAGTAGCCGTCCACCTCGTCCTCGAGCATCTTCGTCAGCGTCTGGAAGGTGCCGTGGGCGCCGGTGAGGCGCGGCAGGTAGTCGTAGGCCCAGTCGTTGTCCGCGGTGGCGGCGTCCCCCCACCAGGCCTTGAGCAGGCTGGTCGTGTAGGCGTCGGCCTCGGCCCAGTAGCCCTTCTGCTTCTTCGAGGCGATCGCGGCCAGGTAGTCGTCGAGCGTGTCGTGGGTGCCGGCCACCGGCATCGGCAGGTAGCCGGGCAGCAGGTTGAACAGCGTCGGGATGTCGGTCGAGCCCTGGATGCTGGCGTGCCCGCGCAGGGCCATGATCCCTCCGCCGGGACGGCCCATGTTGCCCAGCAGCAGCTGCAGGATCGAGGCGGTGCGGATGAACTGCGCGCCCAGGCTGTGCTGGGTCCAGCCCACGGCGTAGGCGAAGCAGGTGGTCCGCTCGCGCCCGGAGTTCTCGGTGACGGAGCGGGCCAGGTACGCGAAGTCCTCAGGGGTGATGCCGCACACCTCCTGCACCATCTCGGGGGTGTAGCGCGCGAAGTGCCGCTTGAGGATCTGGAACACCGTCCGGGGGTCCTGCAGGGTGTCGTCGTGCTGCATGCGGGCGTGCTCCATCGGGGCGCCGCCGCTGCCGAGCTGCTGGCCAGCCGCCTCCTCCACGGCCTCGACGCCGGCCTCGACACCGTCCTGAGTGTCGCCCTCGGGCGCGTCCACCTTGCCGTCGTGGTTCCTGCTGGGGCCTTCCTCGTCCTCGGCGTAGGCCCAGGTGGACATGTCGTACTGGCCGGTCTCCGGGGCGAAGCCGGAGAACAGCCCGTCGAGGTCCTCGGCGTCGCGGAAGTCCTCGTTCACGATCGTGGCCGCGTTGGTGTAGGCGCGGACGTACTCCTCGAACCACAGGTCGTGGGTGAGCACGTGGTTGATCAGCGCGCCGAGCAGGACGATGTCCGAACCGGCCCGGATCGGGACGTGCTTGTCAGCGACCGCCGAGGTGCGGGTGAAGCGAGGATCGACGTGGATCACGCGGGCCCCGCGGGCCTTGGCCTCCGTCACCCACTGGTAGCCCACAGGGTGGCACTCGGCCATGTTGGAGCCCTGGATGACGATGCAGTCGGCGTTGGCCATGTCCTGCAGGGACTGCGTCGCGCCACCGCGACCGAACGAGGCTCCCAGACCGGGAACCGTGGCGGAGTGTCAAATACGGGCCTGGTTCTCGATCTGGATCGCTCCCGCGGCGGTGAAGAGCTTCTTGATCAGGTAGTTCTCTTCGTTGTCCAGCGTCGCGCCGCCCAGGGCGGCGAGGCCCATCGTGCGGCGCAGCGGCCGGCCCTGCTCGTCGGCGTCCTGCCACCCGTTGCGGCGGGCCTCGAGGACGCGGTCGGTGATCATGTCGACGGCGGTGTCCAGGTCCAGGTGCTGCCACTCGGTGGCCCGGGGGGCGCGGTAGAGCACCCGCGTCTGCCGGCCCGGCGCGTTGACGAGCTGCTCGCTGGCCGAGCCCTTGGGGCAGAGGCGGCCGCGGGAGATCGGCGAGTCCGGGTCGCCCTCGATCTGGACGACCTTCTCGTCCTTGACGTACACCCGCTGCCCGCAGCCCACCGCGCAGTACGGGCACACGCTCTGCACCACGCGGTCCGCTGTGCTGGTGCGCGGGGCCTGCTCCCGGGTGCGCTCGGAAGTCACGGCCGGGCCGCGACCGAGCAGGTCGCCCGAACGAAGCTGCCGGACGACCGGCCATTCCAGAGGACTGAACCGTGCCATGGGAGGAGCATAGCCCGCCGGGCGCCGCTGTGGCACGGGCCACGCCGATCGGGCCGGCACCGCCCCGCTCCGTCCGGGCCCGGCGCCCGGGTGCTCAGCGCGGGGTCCGGGCCTCCGGCGTCGCGACCGGACGGGCACGTCCGCCCAGGACCAGGCGGCGGGTGCCGCCGACCGCGGCCCCGACCACCCGCTCGAGCGGGCCCTGGCCGAACCACTTCTGCCACAGCACGGCGAAGCCGGCGGCCACGGCCACGTGCACGGCGAACCAGGGCCACGGGTGGTCGTAGTGGAGCGTCGTGGCCAGGGCGAGCAGGTGGGCCGAGTACAGGGTCAGGGTGCGCCCGCCCATGGCGCCCAGGGTGGTCCACAGCGGGTTCGCCCGGGCGAGCAGGAGGAACGCTCCCAGCACGGCCAGGCCGGTGCCCAGGTCCATGAGCAGCGTCACCGGGGTGTTGCTGTGCGGGCCGGCCGTCAGCAGCCACCACCAGGTGGAGGTCGGCAGGTCCGGGCTCGGGCCCCAGACCAGGATCTCGTCGATCTGGTCCTCGCTCAGCCAGGGGGTGTGCCGCATCAGCTGGTCGTAGCCGCCGGACTGGAGGACCAGAAGCCAGTAGGCGAACCACGCGCCGAGGGCCAGGAGCGCGCCGACCAGCACGATCCGGACCTGCACCTGGACGGCGTGCAGGTCCAGGCGGCCCAGGAGCAGCCCGGCGCAGAGGTAGCTCAGGTACGGCACGGCGGGGTAGGTGCCCGTCAGCAGCACCTGGGCCAGGAACGCCCCGGGCTCCGCCGCCAGGCTGCCCAGGGTCGGGTTGACCGCCGCGGGCTGGGGCAGGGCCGGTCCCAGGGTGTGCACGAGCAGGGGGCCGGCGACCGCGAGGACGGCCGCGCCGGCGGCCAGGGTCCGGCGCCGCAGGCCCAGCAGGGGCACGGCCAGCAGGAAGAACGCCCCGTAGTAGACGAGGATGCCCAGGGCCGGGGCCGGGGTGGGCATCAGCTCGTTGATGCCGAGCCCGACGGCGGCGATCAGCAGGGCGCGGACCACGAGCCCGGCGCGCGTGGCGGTCAGCTCCCGTCCGCGGTGCGGTGTCCGCCCGCCGGAGGAGAAGGCCAGGCTGAGCCCGGCGAGCAGGGCGAACAGCGCCGCGGCGCGGCCGCCGAACAGGGTCCACTGCACCGTGGGCGCGAAGGTCTCGGGGTCGTGGGCGGGCAGGATGTGGACGGCGATCATGCCGATCAGGGCCAGGCCGCGAGCCGCGTCCACGGCGACGAGGCGGGGCCGGCGCCCCGGCCCGCGGGGCGCGCGGTCGACGCCGGCCGTGCCGGCAGCTGTCGCGGTGGCGCCTGTCGTGCCGGCGCCTGTCGTGAGGGTGGGGGGAGCTTCGGACGGTGTGGTCATGGAGATCTCCGGGGGGCGGGAGCGCGGGGGCGGTGGCCGTGGTCAGCGGGGGGCCGACGGGTCGGGGGTGGGGCTGTGGTCGGCGGGGGGCCGACGGGTCGGGGGTGGGGCCGTGGTCGGCGGGGGGCCGACGGCGCAGGGGCGGGGACCGACTGCGGGGATCCGGTGGGTCGTGCGCGGTTCTCCGGCCGGCTCCGGGGGTGCGGGACCGGCCCGGCGATCGGCGCGCCGGACGGGGAGGTCCGGTCCGCCGGTGGTCCCGAATCCCCCTCGGGCCCCTTCGTACCCTAGGAGCCGCAACACGCCCTGTCCACCTCAGAGGAGATGGTGTTGTCCCAGGTCACACTGGACTTTTCCGGGTCGGGACGGTCAGCCGCCGGACGGTCCGCCGCCGTCCACGGCGTCCCGCATGCGATGCAGGAAGCTCACCACGACCTCGGCCTGCTCGGGGGTGAGGGTCCGGGCGGCGGCGATCATGCGCTCGTGCACGGCGGTGAGGGTGGCGCGCACCTCGCGGTCGGCCCCTTCGGTGGCCGTGACGATCAGGGCCCGCCGGTCGGTGGGGTGCGGTTCGCGGCGGACGTGCCCGCTCTTCGTCAGCCGGTCCAGCAGCGTGGTGGTCGAGGCCGAGGAGATGCCCAGCCGGGCCGCCAGGTCCCGGGGGCTCACCGTCCGGCCGGCGCGGGCGGCCTCCAGGAGGTGGCGGAGGGCGAGCAGATCGGTCTCGCCCATGCCCATCTCGCTGCGGGCCCGCCGGCGCATCCCGTTCTCGGCGGCGCGGTACGCACGCAGGGCCTCCAGCACCTCCACGGCCGCGCGCGAGGCGTCGTCGTCGCCGTACCAGTATCCCGATGACGTGGTGGGTGTTGGCATATTGTTCACCGCACCTCCTGGAAGAGCGGGGCGCACGGATGGTGGAATGGAGTCGGCCTCCCGGTCGCACGGCCGGGACGGTTCCCGGACCCCCGGGCGGTGGTCGCCCGGTGCCCGCTCCCCGATCGTAACAACCATCGTGCTGATAGCTAGACTTTCTAGTATCTTTCGGATTGCATGGACCTTGCGCCGGGGGGAGCCGGCTCCGCCCGCGCCCCCGTCGGGGTGGCAGCAGCAGGACTCGAGGAAGGTTCGATGATGAGCAAGTCAGTGTCCCCGCAGTCGGCGGCCCGGTCGACGGACCTCGACCCCACCCCCCTCCTCCCGCTGTCCCCGGAGGCCCCGGCCGCCGCCGGCCAGCCCCCCTGTTGCCACGAAGAGCTCGTGCAGAGCGTCTTCACGGCCGCCGGCGAGGTGGAGACCGCCGAGTGGGCGCTCGACCGGGCGCTGGACGAGGCTGCGGGCTCCGACGACGAGATCGGTGTCGGGTTCGACGTCGCGCCGGTCGACGGCACCCTGGAGACGGCACGGTGGGCCCTGGACCAGGCGACGAGCGTGCTGCACGCCCAGATCCGCGCGGCGTCCCGGGCCGGGGTCCCGGTCGCGGTCCTCGCCGAGGCGTCGGCGCTGGGGGCGCACGAGCTGGCCGCCGTGCTGGACGCCGCGGACCCGGCGGCGCCGACCGTCGCCCAGCCGGCCGCCCTGCCGACCGCCGGCTGACGTCACCGGCTGACGTCACCGACCGCCTTCACCTACAGTCCTCGCCGGCCGCCTCCACCGACGGCCGGTGGCGGGTGGCCGGCCTTTTGTTACAGGTGAGTAACCGATACCGCGAGTTCCTGTTTCTTCGGGCGTGTCAGCGCTGATCGGAGGGCAGGACGCCATAGATTTCTTCATGGGCACGACGGATGGTGATCTCCGTCACGTCGGGCCCGGGAGCCCTGCGCTCCCCGACGAGCGAGCCCAGTGCTCGCCCCGGCGCGGCCCCGTCTCCCCGGAGTGCGAACCCAGCACTCCCGGCGGGCCCGTATCGACCCATGGAGGAAACGATGAGAACGAAGCGGATCGCGGGCGCATCAGTGGTGCTGACCGGATCGTTGCTGCTCACCGCGTGCGGTGGGGGAGACGGCGGGTCGGGAGACGCCGCCGCCGAAGAGGGCGGCGGCACCTTCAGCGTGTACATCGGGGAGCCCGAGAACCCGCTGGTCCCGGGCAACACCAACGAGACCGAGGGCGGCCAGATCGTCGACGCGCTCTGGACCGGGCTCGTGGAGTACGACCGGGAGACCAACGAGGCCGCCTACACCGGGGTTGCCGAGTCCATCGAGTCCGAGGACCAGAAGACCTGGACCGTCAACCTCAAGGACGGCTGGACCTTCCACGACGGCACCCCGGTCACCGCGCAGAGCTACGTGGACACCTGGAACTACGTGGCCAACAGCGAGAACGCCCAGGGCAACTCCTACTTCTTCGCCAACGTCGAGGGCTACGAGGACCTGCAGGCGGAGGAGGGCAAGAAGCCCGCCGCCACCGAGATGTCCGGCCTGCGCGTGATCGACGACCAGACCTTCGAGGTCACCCTCACCGACCCCTACGCCCAGTGGCCCACCACGGTCGGCTACACCGCGTTCTTCCCGATGCCCCAGGCCTTCTTCGACAACCCCGAGGGCTTCGGCGAGCAGCCGATCGGCAACGGCCCGTTCAAGGCGGACGAGGCCTTCCAGGACGGCGTGGGCATCACCCTGACCCGCTTCGACGAGTTCGGCGGCGAGGAGCCGGCCAAGGCCGAGGGCGTGGAGTTCCGCGTGTACACCGAGATCAACACCGCCTACAACGACCTGCAGGCCGGCTCCCTCGACGTCATGGACGAGCTGCCACCGGACGCCATCGCCTCCGCGGAGGACCAGTTCGGTGAGCGGCTCAAGACCCAGCCCCAGGGCGACATCACCTCGCTGGGCTTCCCGACCTACGACGAGCGCTTCGCCGACCCGGAGGTCCGCAAGGCCTTCTCGATGGCGATCGACCGGGAGGCCATCACCGAGTCCATCTTCCAGGGCACCCGCACCCCGGCCGCCTCGTTCGTCTCCCCGGTGGTGGACGGCTACCGCGAGGACGCCTGCGAGGCGTGCGAGCTGAACGTGGAGGAGGCCAACCGGATCCTCGACGAGGCCGGCTTCGACCGCTCCGAGCCCGTGGACCTGTGGTTCAACGCCGGCGCCGGCCACGAGGAGTGGATGCAGGCGATCGGCAACCAGCTCCGCGAGAACCTGGACGTCGAGTACCAGCTGCGCGGCGACCTCCAGTTCGCCGAGTACCTGCCGCTGCAGGACGAGAAGGGCATGACCGGCCCGTTCCGCTCCGGCTGGGTGATGGACTACCCGGTCATGGAGAACTTCCTCGGGCCGCTGTACACCACCGCCGCGCTGCCGCCGGCCGGGTCGAACTCCACCTTCTACAGCAACGAGGAGTTCGACGCCCAGGTGCGCGCCGGCAACAGCGCCGCCTCGATCGACGAGGCGGTCCAGGAGTACCAGAAGGCCGAGGACATGCTGATCGCGGACATGCCCGCGACCCCGCTGTTCTACCGCGTCACCCAGTACGCGCACTCGGAGAACGTCAGCGACGTCTCCGTGAACGCCTTCCAGCGCGTCGAGGTCGAGGACGTGGTCGTCGGCTCCGAGTGATCCGTCCCGGGCTCGGGGCGCCCCCTCCGGGGCGTCCCGAGCCCGTTCCGTTCGCGCGACACCCTCGCGCACCACCTGCGCGACACCATTCGCGCACCCCTCCGCACACAACCAAGGAGACCCATGGGGCGGTACGTCCTCCGTCGTCTGCTGCTGACCATCCCGGTGCTGCTGGGCGCATCCCTGCTCATCTTCGCCATGGTCTACGCGCTGCCGGGCGATCCCATCCGAGCGCTGGGCGGGGACCGCCCGCTCTCGGCAGCGGTGCAGGCGCAGCTGCGCGCCGAGTACAACCTCGACGACCCGCTGCTGATCCAATACGTGAAATACCTGGCCGGCCTGGTGCAGGGGGACTTCGGCACCGACTTCTCGGGCCGGCCCGTCCTGACCACCATCCTCGACCGGCTGCCCGTGACGATCCGGCTGGCCCTCGTGGCCGTCGGCTTCGAGATCCTCATCGGCATCCTCGCCGGCGTCCTGGCGGGCCTGCGCCGCGGCTCGTTCTTCGACAACCTGGTGCTCGTCTCGACCACGGTCGTCGTGTCCATCCCGGTGTTCGTCCTCGGCTTCCTGGCCCAGTACGTCTTCGGCGTGCGGCTCGGCTGGTTCCCGATCGCCGGCCTCACGGACGGCTGGTTCAGCTACATCCTCCCCGGGCTGGTGCTCGCGGCCCTGTCCCTGGCCTACGTGGCGCGGCTGACCCGCACGAGTCTCGCGGAGAACCTGCAGAGCGACTACGTGCGCACCGCCCGGGCCAAGGGCCTGAGCGAGACCACCGTGGTCGGCAAGCACGCGCTGCGCAACAGTCTCATCCCGGTGGTCACCTTCATCGGCGCCGACCTCGGCGCGCTGCTGGGCGGGGCCATCGTCACCGAGTCGGTGTTCAACATCCCCGGTCTGGGCCGGGCGGTCTACGACGCGGTGCTGCGGCAGGAGGGCGCCGTCGTCGTCGGGATCGTGACCCTGTTCGTGTTCTTCTACATCTTCTTCAACCTGGTGGTCGACGTCCTCTACGCCGCCCTCGACCCGAGGATCCGCTATGAATGAGCCCCGCACGGAAACACTCGAGGAGCCCACGCACGAGGAGGGCACGCACCGGGAGTCCTTCTCGGACCGTGTCGACGACCGCGCCGAGGAGCTCGCCTCCGCGGCCGCCGGCGGCGACATCGAGCAGGCCGGCCTGTGGCGGGACGCCTGGCGGCAGCTGCGCCGCAACCCGTTCTTCATCGTGGGGGCGCTGCTGTTCCTCGCCTTCGCGCTGATGGCGGTGGCCCCGCAGCTCTTCACCTCCGTGGACCCGCGGGAGTGCAGCCTCTCCCGCTCCGGGGGCGCGCCGCAGGCGGGCGCGCCGTTCGGCTACGACGTGCAGGGCTGCGACTACTACGCCAACGTGGTCCACGGTGCCCGGGTCTCCCTGTCCATCGGCTTCCTGGCCGTGTTCGGCACCCTGGTGATCGGCGTGGTGGTGGGAGCGCTGGCCGGCTACTACGGCGGCTGGATCGACTCGGTGCTGGCCCGGGTCACGGACATCTTCTACGGACTGCCGCTCATCCTGGGCGCCATCATCCTGCTGTCCGTGCTGCCCGAGCGCGGGATCCTGGAGGTCTCGCTCGCCCTCATCGCGTTCGGCTGGATGACGGCGATGCGCCTCGTCCGCTCCAACGTGATCGGCGTCAAGGAGGCCGACTACGTCCAGGCGGCGCGGGCGCTGGGCGCGGGCACCGGGCGGATCATCACCAAGCACATCCTGCCCAACGCGATGGCGCCCGTGCTCGTGTACTCCACGATCGCCGTGGGAACGATCATCGCCTCCGAGGCGACGCTGACCTTCCTGGGCGTCGGTCTGCAGCTGCCCGAGATCTCCTGGGGCCTGCAGATCAACGCGGCGCAGAACAGGCTCCGGGACGCCCCGCACCTGATCCTGTTCCCGTCGCTCTTCCTGTCCCTGACCGTGCTCGCGTTCATCCTCATGGGGGATGCGCTGCGCGACGCCCTCGACCCGAAACTGCGCCGATGACACCCTCCCACCCCGCATCCGCCCCGTCCCCGGCGGTCTCCGCGTCCGCGGAGCCGCCCGTCCTCAAGGTCGACGACCTCGCGGTGGAGTTCCGCTCCCGCCGCCGCACCGTCAACGCCGTCAACGGCATCAGCTACTCCGTCCGCGCCGGGGAGACCCTCGCCGTCGTGGGCGAGTCCGGCTCGGGCAAGAGCGTCAGCGCCCAGGCCGTGATGGGCATCCTCGACATCCCGCCCGCCCGGATCACCAGCGGGGAGATCCGCTTCCGCGGCGACGACCTCCTGGCGATGAGCCGCAGGGAGCAGCGTGCGGTGCGCGGCCCGGGGATCGCCATGGTCTTCCAGGACGCGCTGTCCGCCCTCAATCCCGTCTTCACGGTGGGGCACCAGATCGGCGAGCTGTTCCGCGCGCACCGCAAGGCGTCCCGCGGCGAGGCGCGCGAGAAGGCCATCGAGCTCATGGAGCGCGTGGGCATCCCCGCGGCCCGCGAGCGCGTGGACGCCTATCCGCACCAGTTCTCCGGGGGCATGCGCCAGCGGGTCATGATCGCCATGGCGATCGCCCTGGACCCGGACATCCTGATCGCGGACGAGCCGACCACGGCGCTCGACGTGACCGTGCAGGCCCAGATCATGGACCTGCTCAGCGAGCTGCAGCGCGAGACCGGGATGGGGATGATCCTGATCACCCACGACCTCGGCGTGGTCAACGAGGTCGCCGACCGGGTGGCCGTGATGTACGCCGGGAGCATCGTGGAGAACGGCACGGTGGACGAGGTCTTGGCCGAGCCGCTGCACCCCTACACCAAGGGGCTGATGGCGTCCATGCCCAGCCTCGAGTCCCACGGCGACCGGCTGCACCCGGTGACCGGGACCCCGCCCGACCTCTCCGCCGTGCCCAGCGGCTGCGCCTTCCACCCGCGGTGCCCCCTGGCCCGGTTCGGGCGGGCGGCGGCGCCGGGCAAGGACTGCGCGGCGGACGTCCCGGTCCTGCGCGAGGTCGTCCCCGGCCGCACGGCCGCGTGCCACTACAGCGAGGAGCTCGAGCATGAGTGAGTCACAGCCCACGACGACGGACGTCCCGCTGCTGGAGCTGCGCGACCTCACCAAGCACTTCCCGCTCACCCAGGGGATCGTGTTCCGCAAGACCGTGGGGCAGGTGCGCGCCGTCGACGGCGTGAGCATGACGCTGCACCCGGGGGAGACCCTCGGGCTGGTCGGCGAGTCCGGCTCCGGGAAGTCGACGGTGGCCAAGCTGGTCATGGGCCTGGAGCGGCCGACGGCCGGGCAGATCCTGTACAAGGGCCAGGACATCACCGCGATGTCCGCCCGCGAGCTGCGGGACTACCGCCGCAACGTCCAGATCATCTTCCAGGACCCGTACTCCTCGCTGAACCCGCGCATGACGGTGGGCGACATCGTGGCCGAGGCCTGGGAGGTGCACCCCAACTCCGTGGCCCGGAAGGACCGGGGCGCCCAGGTCCGGGAGCTGCTGGAGCGGGTGGGCCTGCGGGCCGACTACGCCAACCGGTATCCCCACCAGTTCTCCGGTGGGCAGCGCCAGCGCATCGGGATCGCCCGGGCACTGGCCCTGCGCCCCGAGGTCATCATCTGCGACGAGCCCGTCTCCGCCCTCGACGTGTCCGTGCAGGCCCAGGTGATCAACCTGCTGCAGGACCTGCAGGACGAGTTCGGGCTGTCCTTCCTGTTCATCGCCCACGACCTCTCCGTGGTGCGCCACCTCAGCAGCCGGGTGGCGGTGATGTACCTCGGCAGCGTCGTGGAGACCGGGGACCGGGACGCGATCTACGAGCAGGCCGCGCACCCGTACACGCAGGCGCTGCTGTCGGCCGTGCCGGTCCACGAGCCGGCCCTGCGCGGGTCCCGGGAGCGGATCATGCTCAGCGGCGACCTGCCCAGCCCGGCGAACCCGCCGTCCGGCTGCCGGTTCCGCACGCGCTGCTGGAAGGCCCAGGACGTCTGTGCCGAGAAGGCGCCGCCGCTCGTCGACCGGGGTCAGGGGCACCCCTCGGCCTGCCACTTCGCCGAGACCCGCGACCTGGTGGTGGGCACGGCGTAGCCGACGCACCACGGGCAGGGCCCCGGCCGCACTTCGCGGCCGGGGCCCTGCCCGTGGTGCGTCCTGCGGGGCCGCCGCGCCGCCGGACTCATCCGGGCCCGACGGCGGGGAGCGGCGGAGCGGCCGAGTCCGGGAACGCCGCGCGGGCCCACAGCAGCATCACGGCGTAGCTGCGCCAGGGGCTCCACCCGGCGGACCTCTCCGCCGCGGCGGCGGTCCCGGCCACCCCGAGGGCGCGGCGCAGGACGAGGTCCTGCGGGAGGAAGACGTCGGGCTCGCCCAGGACCCGCAGGGCGACCGATCCCGCCGTCCACGGGCCGATGCCGGGCAGGGCGAGCAGGTGCCGGTGCCACCGGGCGGCGTCCCGCGCGGCGCCGGCTCCGCCCGCCGCGGCCGGGGGCTCCAGGTCGAGGCCGTCGCAGACCGCCGCGGCGAGCGCGTGGATCGTCGCCGCCCGGCGGGTCGTGACCCCCAGGTCCTGCCGCAGCCGGGACGGGTCCGCGGCGGCGATCCGCCGGGCCGACGGGAAGGCGGTGAGGCCGTCCGCCGCGGGGGAGCCGTAGTGGCGGAGCAGGCGTCCGGCGAAGGTGCGCGCCGCGGCGAGGGAGACCTGCTGCCCGAGCACGGTCAGGACCGCGGTCTCGAAGCCGTCCGGGGAACCGGGCAGCCGGATCAGCGGCCAGGCGCGCACGGCGGGCGCCAGCGCGGAGTCGGACGCCAGGGCGCGGTCCGCGGCGGGGGACTCCGTCCCGTCGCCCAGCCAGCGGCGCACCCGGCGCAGCACCGGTTCCAGGGCGTCCTCCGCCCCGGGGCCCACCCGCACCGGCAGACCGGCGGGCGTGAGCCGGTCCCAGCCCACGGTGACGGTGCGCGCCACCCCGTCCACGACGACGGGCCGCCGGTGGGCGCCTCCGGCGAGGTCGTCGCAGCCCGGTACGGCCTGGGACGCCAGGAAGTCGCGGAGGAACCGCGCGGACGTGGGCGGCGGGAGCAGGACCTCCACGGTCCCGCCGGGGCCGCCGTCCGGGCCGGTCACCGGCGGCGTCCGCGCCGCACTGCGGCCGGGTCGCGGCCCGCGCCACGGCCCGCGCCGCAGGCCGGAGCGGTCGCCCGGCCTGTCCCGGGGCCCGTCCGACGGCGGATCCCGCTGCCCGTCCCCGTGCTCTGCCCGGTGCCTTTCCCGGTGCCTTGTCCGGTGCCTTGTCCGGTGCCTTGTCCGGTGCCTTGTCCGGTGTTCTTCCCGGTGCGCTCCATGCGGTCCTTCCGACGTCCCGGGGCGGCGCCCCTGAGGGCCACCCTGTCCTCCGGGCGCCAGGCTGTCCAGATGTCGGCCCGTGACCACCCCTGGCAAGATTGTTCAACAATCATTACACTGGCGGGACAGTGACCGCGGCCACATCCCGGGTGGTCGGCGCCGCGTCCGGGCGCAGGTCGCACCCGTCCCGAGGAGGACGCATGTCCAGCTCCGCCCCCGCCCCGTCCGCGCCCGAGGGCCGCGGGCCCGTCACCGGCCCCGCGGCCATGCGGGCCGTGAACCGCTCCGCACTGCTGGGCGCCCTGTTCCTGATGGCCACGAGCGCCATCGGGCCCGGCTTCATCACGCAGACCGCCAACTTCACCGTCCAGCTCGGCGCCGCCTTCGCGTTCGCCATCGTCATCTCCATCGTCGTCGACATCGCCGTGCAGCTGAACGTGTGGCGGATCATCGGCGTCTCCGGGCTCAAGGCCCACGAACTGGGCAACCGCGTGCTCCCCGGCCTGGGCTGGCTCATCGCCGCGCTGGTGGCGACCGGAGGCCTCGTGTTCAACATCGGCAACACCGCCGGCGGCGGCCTCGGCCTCAACGCGATGCTCGGCCTGGACGCCACCTGGGGCGGCATCATCACGGCCGTGTTCGCGGTGGGCGTGTTCGTCAGCAAGCGCGCCGGCGTGGCCCTGGACCGCATCGTGGTGGTCCTCGGCGTGGTGATGATCCTCGTGACCGGCTACGTCGCGCTCGTCTCCCGGCCCCCGGTGGGGGAGGCCCTGCGCAACGTGGTGCTGCCCGAGGACGTGAGCTTCCTGGTCATCACCACCCTGATCGGCGGCACGGTAGGCGGCTACATCACCTACGCGGGCGCCCACCGGATCGTGGACGCCGGGATCACCGGCGTGGACAGCGTCAAGCAGATCTCCCGCAGCTCCGTGGTGAGCATCGTGCTCACCGGCGTGATGCGCTTCCTGCTGTTCCTGGCGATCCTGGGCGTGGTCGCCGGCGGCGCGCAGCTCACGGGGGAGAACCTGGCCGCCCAGGCCTTCCAGTCGGCGGCCGGTGAGGTGGGGCTGCGCCTGTTCGGCATCATCCTGTGGGCCGCCTCCATCTCCTCGGTCATCGGCGCCGCCTACACCTCGGTGTCCTTCCTCACGACCACCCGCACGAGGCCGCGCACCCGCAACCTCCTGACGATCGCGTTCATCGTCGTCTCCGCCACGGTGTTCGCGCTGCTGGGCCAGGCCCCGTCCACGCTGCTCATCGTGGCCGGCGCGGTCAACGGGCTGATCCTCCCGCTGGGCTTCGCCGTGCTGCTGTGGGTGGCCTGGCGCCGGCAGGACCTGCTGGGCGGCTACGCGTACCCGAAGTGGCTGGCGCTGCTGGGCACCGTGATCTGGCTGCTCACCATCTACCTGGGATACCAGTCCCTCAGCGGCATCGCCGCGCTGTGGTCATGAGCGCCCCGGCCGGGCCCGCGCAGCGCTCCGCCCTGCTCCCCGTGCGTGCCCGCGAGCTGTTCCGCGGCGGACTGGTCACCCCGACAGCCGGGTGGTGCGACGGCTTCGCCCAGGCGAACCTCGTGGTCGTGCCCCGGGACTGGGCCTTCGAGCTCCTGCTCTTCGCCCAGCGCAACCCCAAGCCCTGCCCGGTCCTCGCGGTGCTCGACGCCGGTGAGGTCACCGGCCCCGTGCTCGGGGACGGGGACGTCCGCACCGACCTCCCGCTCTACAGCCTCTACCGGGAGGGCGAGGCGGCGGGCACGCGGGAGGACGTCCTCGACGTGTGGCAGGACGACCTCGTGACCTTCGCCCTCGGCTGCAGCTTCACCTTCGAGGCCGCCCTGCAGGAGGCGGGGATCCCTATGGCCCACATCGACCAGGGCGTCAACGTCCCGATGTACCGCACGAACCTCCCGTGCGAGCCCGCCGGCCGGCTCTCCGGCCCGCTGGTGGTCTCCATGCGGCCGATCCCGGCGGACCGGGTGGCCGACGCCGTGCGCATCACCTCCCGCTACCCCGCCGTGCACGGGGCGCCCGTGCACGTGGGCGCCCCGGGGGAGCTGGGGATCCGCGACCTCTCGGCCCCCGACTACGGGGACGCCGTGCAGATCCCGGCGGGTCACCTGCCGGTGTTCTGGGCCTGCGGGGTGACGCCGCAGGCGGCGGTGCTCGAGTCCGGGGTGCCGGTCGCGATCGGGCACGCTCCCGGCCACATGCTGGTCACCGACGTGCCCAACTGGCGCTACCAGGTGCCCTGAGGGGCCGGTCAGGGCGCCCCGGGGCCCTCCAGGACGGTGAGCAGCTGCTGCCGGGAGTCCTCCAGGTACCGGTGCATCTGCACGGAGGCCTCCTCCCGGGAGCCCTGCTCGAAGAGCTCCAGGATCCGGGCGTTGCGCTCGATGTAGGGGGCGTGGAAGGACGGGTCCTGGCGCATGGAGAAGAAGACGAGCCGCATCTCCGCCAGGATCCGGGACATCAGCTCGTTCTGCCGCACCGAGCCGGCCAGTTCCACCACGGTGCGGTGGAAGCGCTGGTTCGCGTCGGCCATGCCGCCGACGTCTCCCCGCCGGTGCGCGGCGTGGCCCGCCGTGACGGCGGCGTGCAGGCCGGGCTGCGGCCCGGGGGCCGTCCAGCGCAGCGCCGAGGTCTCCAGCGCGAGCCGCACCCGGTAGATCTCGCGCACGTCGTCCGCGCCGGGCCGGGCCACCGAGACGCCGCGGTTGGGGATCCGCTGCAGCAGGTTCTCGTTGCCCAGCACCGTGAACACCTCGCGCAGGGTGTTGCGGGAGATCCCGAGCACCTCGCTGACCCGGGCCTCGGAGAGCCGGGTGCCCGGCGGGAGCCGGCCGGCCATGATGCCCTGGCGCAGGACGCCGGCGGCCCAGGAGGTCGCCCCGCCCTGCGGGGCGGGCCCGGCCAGGCCGACGGCGGTCAGCAGGAACTCGTTCTCCACGGTGTTCATCAGGACACCATCCTGACATCCCCGGCGGCGGCCGCCGCCCCGTGGGTGCGGGGCGGGACCGTGTCCCTGCCGGCGTCAGCTGTCGAGCGTGCGCCGCGGCGGAACGCCGTAGACGGCGCGGTAGGCCGCGGCGAAGCGGCCGGGGTGGGCGAAGCCCCAGCGGAGGGCGATCTCCCGCACGGTGGCGCCGGTGGTCGGGTCGGCGCGGAGCAGGTCGGTGTGGGCGGCCGCCAGCCGGGTGCGCCGCAGGTACTGCGTGGGCGTCAGGCCCAGCGGGTGGTTCGCGCGGAAGGCCCGCACCAGGGCGCGGGTGGTCGTGTCCGCGGCGCGGGCGGCGTCGTCGATGCTGACCGGCAGCGAGGCGTGGTCGTCGAGGAACTGCACCGCGATGCGGTACCGGCGGGCCTGGGCGGTCGTCGACAGGGTCCGCTCCACCGGGTCGCCCAGCAGCGGGAAGCACTCGAGCATCGCCACGGCCAGGTGCCGGGTCAGGTCCGCCCGCACCAGCTCCGCGGCGAAGGCCTCCGAGGCCACGGTGTCCCGCGCGAGCCCGGCCAGGCCCGTCCAGTACCGGCCCAGCCGAGGGCTCACCGGCGCGGCGGAGGCGAACGCCACGGACAGGCCCTCCGTGCCGTAGACCGTCTCCGCGACCGACTGCAGCAGCGCGGGGGCGAGGTTGACGTTGGTGACCTCCAGCGCGCCGCCCACGATCAGCGCGGGGTGGCCGGGACGGAAGAGCACCGGCCGGCCCAGTCCGCTGCCGCTCTCGTGGCTCGTGCGCCAGTCGTAGCGGGACGCCGCGCGCACGTCGGCGACCCCGAAGACGTCCGTGTCGCCCCAGGAGGAGAACGGCCCGCCCAGGTCCAGCCCGACGACGGTGAGCTGCCCGTCGCCGTCCTGGCGCTGACGGTACGAGAAGCCCGGGACGGTCGGGTCGAAGGAGAACCGCACCCCGATCTCGTGGAAGAGGGCGGTCACGGCATCCGGCTCGGTCGCCGTGGCCTCGCGGTGGAACACCGGGCTCATGCGGTCTCCCCCGGGGCGGAGCCGACCGCCAGCTGCCCGGTCGTGTCGACGGTGAATTCGACGGTGGAGACCGCGGCCGCGGTGACCACCGAGCGGCCGCAGGTGATCAGGGGCGCCGTCACGGCGTCGAGGCGCAGCTCGACGGACCGGTCCGCGGGGCCGCGCAGGGACAGGTCGGGGGAGAACTCGCGGAGCGCGGACTCGGCCTGCCCCGGGTCGCACGTGGCGACCCTCGTGCGCCGCACCGCCATGGCCGGTTCCCGTCTGCTCGGCGGACATGTCCTCCCCCAGTGTAGGAACCCGGATTTGTCCGGGACAGGGAGTGCGGGCGGGCACCGCACCGGTGCCCGCCCGCCGGATCAGCCCGTGTGCCGCCCCGAGAGCTTGTCCCGGAGCCGGTCGACCATCCCCACGCCCGGTCCGATCGTCTTGTGGAACAGCTCCGAGTGCGGTGCGTGCGGGTGCGGCCGGGTCGGTGCGAGCTTCTTCGCGGTCTGCACCTTCTCGCCGAGCTCCACGAGCGTGCCGGCGGGGATGCCGGCCCGCAGCTTGGGGAACTGGTCGGACTCCTCGTCGTCGATGTGGTGGCGCAGCTGGGCCTCCAGCTCCCCGACCAGATCCAGGAACGCCGGCCCGGAGGCGTCGGCGTCCTCCAGCTTCTTCATCACCTGCACGATCTCGTCGTGCTCGCGCTTGTCGTGCTCCACCTCCTCGGCGCCGTTGGGCACGTGCTTCTCCACGGCGGGGTAGACGTACATCTCCTCGGCGACGGCGTGGCGCATCACCTCGGCGATCACGGTGTCGGCCAGCTCCCGGCGCCGGTCGGGCTCGGGCGTGTCCTTGATCTGCCCGACCAGCTCGAGCATGTCCCGGTGGTCGGCGGTGAGGATGTCGACGACATCCGTGCTCTGTCCTGCGGCGGGGGTCTCGGTCATGGGACGTCTCTCCTTCGAGTCGTGGGCGGCCGGTCGCCCAGCCCCGGGGCCGGCCCCGGGTCGTCCCCGCGCCGTTCCCGCGGGGTGCCGTGCTGGGTGCTCCCGACCCTAGGCCACCCGGGCGCCGGCCGACCAGGTCCGCCCGCGGATGACGGCGCTCAGTCGAGGCGGGCGAGCACCTGGTCGGCGGCCACGGCGTCCCCGGGGCCGGCCGAGAGCTCGCGGACGGTCCCGGCGCGGGGGGCGGTCAGCCGGGACTCCGTCTTCATGGCCTCGAGCACGGCGAGGTCCTGGCCGGCCTCCACGGTGTCCCCCTCGGCGACCAGCCACGAGACGAGCGTCCCCGCGAACGGTGCGGTGACGGCGCCGTCGTCGGCCTCGGGGGCCGGGCCGGGGGCGCCGTCCCCCGCGGGGGCGGAGCTCAGGGCGGCGGCGAGGGCGTCGGGGATCCCGATGCGCATCCGCCGCCCGTCCACGTCCACGGTGAGACGGGTGCGTCCCTGCTCGCCCGCGCGGGCGTAGCCGGTGTCCGGGGTGAGCCGGTCGGCGAACTCCTCCTCGATCCACGTGGTCCACACCCCGAGACCGTCGCCGCCGGCGAAGGCGGGGGCGTCCAGCACTGCGCGGTGGAAGGGGATCGTGGTGGCCACCCCGTGCACCTGCAGCTCCCGCAGCGCGGTGCGGGCCCGCACGAGGGCCTGCTCGCGGGTGGGGGCGCTGACCACGAGCTTGAGCAGCAGCGAGTCGAAGGTGGTGGCCACCCGGGTGCCGCGGTGCACCCCCGAGTCCACGCGGACCCCCGGGCCCGTGGGGGTGTCCACGGCCTCGACCGTCCCGCCGGAGGGCAGGAAGCCGCGGCCCGGGTCCTCGGCGTTGATCCGGAACTCCAGGGCGTGCCCGCGCGCCGGCGGGGTCTCGAGCACCGGCAGGGGGTCCCCGGCGGCGACGGCCAGCTGGGCGCGCACGAGGTCCACGCCGTAGACTTCCTCGGTGATCGGGTGCTCCACCTGCAGGCGCGTGTTGACCTCCAGGAACGAGATCAGCCCGTCCTGGGCCACGAGGAACTCGGCGGTGCCCACCCCCACGTAGCCGGCCTCCCGGAAGATGCCCTCGGCGGCGGCGGCGATGCGCTCCCGCTGCTCGTCCGTGAGGAACGGCGCGGGGGCCTCCTCGACGAGCTTCTGGTGGCGGCGCTGCAGGGAGCAGTCCCGGGTCCCCAGCACGACGACGTTGCCGTGGGCGTCGGCCATGACCTGCGCCTCGACGTGCCGCGGCCGGTCCAGGAACCGCTCCACGAAGCACTCGCCGCGCCCGAACGCGCTCTGCGCCTCACGGGCGGCCGAGACGAAGGCGTCCTCGACCTGCGCCAGCTCCCGGACCACCCGCATGCCGCGGCCCCCGCCGCCGTGGGCGGCCTTCACGATCACGGGCAGCCCGTGCTCCTCGGCGAAGGCCCGGGCGTCCGCGGGGGACTCGACCGGCCCGTCGCTGCCGGGCACGAGCGGGGCGCCGGCCCGCCGGGCGATCTCCCGGGCGGCGACCTTGTCCCCCAGCAGCACGATCGTCTCGGGCGAGGGGCCGATCCAGGTGAGACCGGCCTGGAGCACCGCCCGGGCGAAGTCGGCGTTCTCGGAGAGGAACCCGTAGCCGGGGTGCACGGCGTCGGCCCCGCACCGCTCGGCGACGGCGAGCACGGCCCGCGCGTCCAGGTAGGTCTCGGTGGCCGAGACGCCCTCGAGCGCGTATGCCTCGTCGGCCAGCAGGACGTGCGGGGCGTCGGCGTCGGGGTCCGCGTAGACGGCGACCGAGGTCAGCCCCGCCTCCGCGCAGGCGTGGACGACGCGGACGGCGATCTCCCCGCGGTTGGCGATCAGGATCTTGCGCACGGTGCTACTCCAGAGGGTTCTCGGTGGCGGGACGGTCGGTCTCGGGGCGCCCGGTGGCGCCCCCGGGAACGGGCGGGACGAGCTCCGGCGCCGGGATCCGGCGGAAGCGCAGCCGGGCGCCCGGGGGCAGCTGGGCCAGCACGGCCAGGTCCTGCGGGTACACCACCCCGATCACGGGGTACCCGCCGGTGGTGGGCGCGTCGTGCAGCAGGACGACGGGCAGGCCCGAGGGCGGGACCTGCACGCAACCCGGCACGGTGCCCTCGCTGGGCAGCTCGTCGGTGCGGGCGCGGTCGAGCGGCCGCCCGTCGAGCCGGGCGCCCACCCGGTCGGACGAGGTGGCGAGCGCCCAGTCCTGGGCGAAGAACGACTCCACCGCCGAGGCGGGGAACCAGTCGTCGCGGGGGCCCGGCACCACCCGCACCACCGGCACGCCGGCCGGTTCGGGCAGCGGCTCGGGGGGCCGGACGGCCGCGCCCGGGGCGGGGCCGACGGGCACGGCGTCCCCGGGGCCCAGCGGGTCCGGGCCCAGCCCGGCGAGGGTGTCGGTGGAGCGGCTGCCCAGCACGGGCGGGACCGCCACGCCGCCGCGCACCGCCACGTAGGCGCGAGCGCCCGAGACGGTGGCGCCCACGGCCAGGCGCTCGCCGTCCCGCAGCGCGAACGGTGTGCCGGGCGCGGGGCGCCAGGGGGCGGGGCCCTCGACGGCGAGGGGCGCCGCGGCGCCGGTGACCGCCAGGACGTGGTCCCCGTAGGCGGTGAGCTCGAGGCGGCCGAGCAGGTTCTCCAGCAGGGCCGCCCCCGCGGGGTTGCCGACGAGCCGGTTGGCGGTGGCCGCGGCGGCGGCGTCGAGGGCGCCGGAGGGGGAGACCCCCAGCGCCGCCGAGCCGGCGCGGCCGCCGTCCTGGACGAGGGTCTGCAGGCCGGGCCGGTCCACGACCAGGTGGGCGCCGCGGACCGGCGCCGGCGCGGCCGTGCGGGGGGCGACCTCGACGAGCTCGCGCACGGGCCGGTACCGCACGCGGTCCCCGGGGCGGAGCAGGGCCGGGTCCTCCCGGTCCAGGTCGAACATCCGGGCCGCGGTGCGGCCGATCAGCTGCCAGCCGCCCGGGGAGCGCCGGGGGTAGACCGCGGAGAACCGGCCGGCCAGGGCCACGGCCCCCGCCGGGACCGCGGTGCGCGGGGTGTCCCGGCGCGGGACGTCCGGCACGTCCTCGGCCGCGCAGTAGAAGAAGCCGGGGGCGAAGCCCGCGAAGGCGGCGGTCCACTCCTGCCCGGTGTGGGCGCGCACGACCCCGGCCGCTCCCAGGCCGGTGAGCTCCCCGACCGCCTCCAGGTCCTCGCCGTCGTAGACGACGTCGATGGTCACGGTCCGCGCCTCGCCCGTCCCCGCGGTCCCGCGCGGGGCCGTCAGAGCGGTGCGGACGACATCCCGCAGGGCGGCGGGGGTGCTCGCGCGCACGACCACGGTCCGCGCCCCGGCGACGCAGTCCACCAGGCCGGGGAGGTCCGCGGCGGCGAGCCGGGCGTGCAGGGCCACGGCGTCGTGCAGGTCCGCGCACTCCACGACGGCGGCCTGCGGTCCCAGCGGGCGGACGGAGCGCTCCGCGGCGGGCGCGCTCACAGGAAGCTGCCGACGCGCAGGCCGGCCTCCTCGAGGGCGCGGCGCACGCGCTCGGCGATGGCCAGGGCGCCCGGGGTGTCCCCGTGCACGCAGATGCTCTCCGCGTCCACCGCCACGACCGAGCCGTCGACCGTCTCGACCACGTGCTCGGTGGCCATCCGGACCACGCGCGCGGCGATCTGCTCGGGGTCGTGCAGCACGGCGCCGGGCTCGGAGCGCGGGACCAGGGTGGCCTGCGGGGTGTAGCCCCGGTCGGCGAAGGCCTCGCGGACGGTGCGCAGCCCGGCCGCGCGCGCCCGGCGCTCGATCTCGGAGCCCGGCAGCACCAGCAGGGGCAGGGCCGTGTCGACGTCGCGCACGGCGTCCACCACGGCGCCCGCGTGCTCCTCGTGGTGGACGATCGCGTTGTAGAGGGCCCCGTGCGGCTTGACGTAGCGGACCTCGGTGCCGGAGGCGCGGGCCAGGGCCTGCAGGGCGCCGATCTGGTACACCAGCTGGTCGGTCAGCTCCGCGCGGGGCACGGCGATGAAGCGGCGGCCGAAGCCCTTGAGGTCGTCGTAGGAGACCTGGGCGCCCACGGTGACCCCGTGCTCGGCGGCCACGGTGCAGGTGCGGCGGGCGACCGTGGGGTCCCCCGCGTGGAAGCCGCAGGCCACGTTGGCGCTGCTGACCACGTGCAGGACGGCCTCGTCGCCGTCCATGGCCCAGGCGTGGAGGGACTCGCCGCAGTCCGCGTTGAGGTCGATGTCGGAGGGGGACATGGTGTGCTCCTTGTCACGTCGGTCCCTCCAGCATGCGCCTTCCCGATGGATTGTTCAACAATTTTTGCGGACGTGTCTTCCGAGCCGGTGCGGGACGCTCCTAGGACCAGGCTCCGGTCCGGTCGCGCAGCACCCGGTAGGACTCCAGGACCTGGGGCGTCGGGTCCGCGGTGAACTCCTGCACCCCGGGCAGCGCCCAGGCCGGGGGCTCGTCGGCGCCGGAGAGCGCCCAGGCGGCCTGCCGTGCCGCGCCGAGGGCCACGTACTCGCTCGGGGCGGGCACGAGCACGGGCCGGCCGAGCACGGCGGGCGCCAGCCGGCGCACGGCCTCGGACTGCGCGCCGCCGCCGATCAGCACGATCCGCCGCGCGGGGACCCCGGTGGCGCGCTCGAGGGCGTCCACGCCGTCGGCCAGGGAGCACAGCAGGCCCTCCACGCAGGCCCGGGCGACGTCCTCGCGGGAGGTGGCCGAGGACATCCCGTGCAGGGTGGCCCGGGCCCCGGGGCGGTTGGGGGTGCGCTCGCCGTCGAGGTAGGGCAGCAGGGTGGTGCCGCCGGCCCCGGGGCGTGCGGCCAGGGCCAGGGCGGAGAGCCCGGCGTGGTCGACCCCGAGGAGCCGGGCCCCGAACTCCAGGATCCGCGCGGCGTTGAGCGTCGTGGCCATGGGCAGGTACCGGCCGGTGGCGTCGGCGAAGCCGGTGACCAGCCCGGTCGGATCGGCGGTGCGGGTCTCGGAGACCATCGCCGCGACCCCGGAGGTGCCGACCGAGAGGGAGACGTCGCCGGGTCCGAGCGTGACGCCGAGGGCGGCGGCCATGTTGTCGCCGGTGCCGGCGGCGAGCTGCGCCCCGCCGGGCGTGCGGCCCAGCACGGCCCGGGGGTGCGGGGCGAGCTCGGGCAGCGCCACGTCGCGGCCGAGGGCCCGGCGGGCGAGGTCGTGGCTCCACTGCTCCGTGCGGGTGGAGAAGTAGCCGGTGCCCGAGGCGTCGCCGCGGTCGGTGAAGAAGGAGGTCTTCTCGGCGTTCAGGTGCCAGGAGAGGTAGTCGTGTGGCAGCAGCACCCGGTGGGTGCGGGCGGCGTGCTCCGGCTCGTGCTCGGCCATCCAGCGCAGCTTGGTGGAGGTCATGGAGGCCACGAGCACGCTGCCGAGCTCCTCGGCGCACGCGGCCGGGCCGCCCATCTCCTCGACGAGCTCGCGGGCCTGGGGCGCCGAGCGGGTGTCGTTCCACAGCAGGGCGTCGCGCACCACGGCGTCGTGCTCGTCGAGGGCGACCATGCCGTGCTGCTGGCCACCGACGGCCACGGCGGCGGCCTCGTCGAGGAACGGCCCGGCGGCGTCGTCGAGGGCGGCTAGCCAGGCGCGCGGGTCGACCTCGGTGCCGTCGGGGTGGGGCGCCCGGCGCCGGCCGAGGACCTCCCCGGTGGCGGCGTCGACCAGGAGGGCCTTGGTGGACTGGGTCGAGGAGTCGATGCCCAGGACGGTGGTGCGTGCCATGCGGAACCTTCGGGACGGGAGCGGAACGGGACAGGGGCGGGAACGGGGCGGCGGTGCCGCCGGAGGGGGCCGGCCCGGCGCAGGGGGGCGTGCGCCGGGCCGGCCCGGGGAGGGCGCGGCGTCCGGACGGGGAGGGGCCGCGCCCGGGCGGATCAGCCGCGAGCGCCCATGAGGTGCTCGACGGCGAGCTGGTGCAGGCGCACGAAGCCGTAGTTGCGCTCCGAGGGGCCGGTGAGGTCGAGGTCCTCGTAGGCGCTGCGGTCGGCCAGGAAGGTGGTCAGGTCCTCGCCCTCCGCCAGTGTCGGCTCCGCGAGCTCGAGGACGCCGGACTGCGCCATGGCCTCCTGGACATCGGGGTCCTGGCGGAACGCGACGGCGCGCTGCTTCAGCAGCAGGTACATCTGCATGTTGGCGGCCGCCGAGTCCCACACGCCGTCGAGGTGCTCGGTGCGCGAGGGCTTGTAGTCGAAGTGGCGGGCCCCCTGGTAGGCGCCCGGCTTCGACGGGAAGCCGTTCTCCAGCAGGTCGACCGTGAAGAAGGCGCTGATCAGGTTGCCGTGGCCGAAGACCAGGTCCTGGTCGTACATCGGCCCGTTCTGCCCGTTGAGGTCGATGTGGAACAGCTTGTCGCACCACAGGGCCTCGGCGAGCCCGTGGGTGTAGTTCAGGGTGGCCATCTGCTCGTGGCCGGTCTCCGGGTTCACGCCGACCACGTCGCCGTTGTCCAGGCGGTCGATGAACGCCAGCGCGTGCCCGATGGTCGGCAGGAAGATGTTGCCGCGGGGCTCGTTGGGCTTGGGCTCGAGGCCGATGCGCATGTCGTAGCCCTGGGACTTGATGTAGCCGGCCACGGTGTCGATGCCCTCCGCGTAGCGGTCCAGGGCGGCGTAGAGGTCCTTGGAGGAGTCGTACTCGGTGCCCTCGCGCCCGCCCCACATCACGAAGGTGGTGGCGCCGAGCTCGGCGGCGAGGTCGACGTTGCGCAGCACCTTGCGCAGGCCGTAGCGGCGGACCCGCCGGTCGTTGGAGGTGAAGGCGCCGTCCTTGAAGATCGGCTCGGCGAAGGTGTCGGTGGTGACCATCTCGCAGACCGTGCCGGTCTCCTCGATCGTCTGCTTCAGCCGCCCGACCAGCCGCTCGCGCTCGGCCTCGGAGGCGTCGAAGGGAATGAGGTCGTTGTCGTGGAAGGTGAAGCCCCAGGCGCCGAGCTCCGCGAGCCTGCGCACGGACTCCAGGGGGTCCAGGTCCGGCCGGGAGGCCGCGCCGAACTGGTCGCGGGCCGACCAGCCGACGGTCCACAGGCCGAAGGAGAACCGGTCCTCCGGCGAAGGGGTGACGGAGGCGGCGAGCGAGCTCGCCGGTGAGGTGACGGACATGGCGGGTCCTTTCCCAGATTGGTTAGTTACCGTTACTTACTATAGATCGTCGAGTACCGTGGGACCAGACCGGCGGCCGCTTTTTCTCGTCCGCCGCGCGACCGCGCCCGCCCCCGGCCGGTCCCGCCAGCAGCGAAGGAGACCGTCCGTGCAGTCGAGCCACCTGCGGGAGCACAACCTCTCCACCGTCCTGCGCGCGGTGGCCGGGGCGGGGGAGCCGGTCTCGCGCGCCGCGCTGGCCAAGAGCACGGGCCTCACCAAGCCGACCGTCTCCAAGCTGGTCCAGGAGCTGCTCGACGCCGGCCTCCTGGTGGAGGGGCGGCAGCCGGCCGTGCGGGCCTCGGGCCGGCCGATGATCCCGCTGAGCATCGCCCGCGGCAGCGTGCTGGGCGTCGGGCTGGAGATCGCCGCGGACCACCTGGCCTGCCTCGTCACCGACCTCGGGGGCCGGGTGCTCCACGAGGACGCCCGGTTCGGGGCGTACGCGGGGGCGTCCGTGGACGACGTGGCCGCCGCGCTGTCCGAGCTGCTTGACGACGCCCTGGCCTCCCGCCCCGACGTGCCCGTGGCCGGCATCTGCGTCTCGGTCCCTGGCCGGCTGGGTCCGGACCGGGCCACGGTGCTCTCCGCGCCGAACCTGGCCTGGCGGGACGCCCCGCTGGTCGAGCGGCTCCGGCGGCTGCCGTCCTTCCGGGGGCCCGCGCTGACGGCCGGCAACGACAGCATGCTCGCGGCGCGCACCGAGGTCCTGCGCCGGCCCGGCCAGTCCTTCCTGTTCCTGCACGGGCAGACCGGGATCGGCGGCGCCGTGGTCCTGGAGGGGCGGATCCACGGCGGCGAGCACGGCTGGGCCGGGGAGCTGGGCCACGTCACGGTCAGCCCCGGCGGGGAGCTGTGCCGGTGCGGGCGGCGCGGCTGCCTCGAGGCCTACGCCAGCTACCACGCCCTGCGCGGGCGGACCGGGCTGCCGGAGGACGTCAGGATCGAGGACCTCGTGGCGGCCACGGCCGAGCGGCTGCGGAGCCGGACGGCGGTGATGGAGATGATCGGACGGCCCCTCGGAGTGGTGCTCGCGAACTCGATGAACGTGCTGGACCTGTCCACCGTGGTGCTCTCCGGGTACTTCGCCCCGATCGCCGCGGAGCTGGAGCCCGTGCTGCGGGAGGTCGTCGAGGCCCACGCGCTGACCGCGGAGGTGGGCCCGATCGAGATCCAGCGCTCGGCGGCCGACGCCCATCCGGCGCTCAGCGGCGCGGCCGCCACGGCCCTCGAGCCGATCCTGACCGCACCGGCCCGGTGGCTCGACCGGCGCTGAGGCTCCCGCCCACGCACGACGGGCCCGCTCCCCGGGAGGAGCGGGCCCGTCGTGCGTGGGCGGCCCGGTCAGGGCCGTCCGGTCGGGACGGTCCGGTCAGCGGAACGCGGGGTGGTGCTCCCACTTCGCGTCGCCGCCCGGCTGGGACCGGACCAGGGTCTCCTGCAGGGCGTCGTAGGCGGGCTTGCGCTCGTAGCCGCCCTCCATGGTCAGGGCGTCCCCGTAGCCGGGGAAGGTGTTCGGCACCCAGGAGTGCTCGTCGAGCACGCCCCACACGGTGAAGGAGTTGCAGTCCTCCACGGCCAGGCACGCCTCGAGGGCCATGCGGTACCAGTCGGCCTGCTTCTGCCGCAGCTCCGGGCTCATCTGCCCGTCCGCACCGACCGGCCCACGCACGTCGATCTCGGTGACGGCCGTCTCCAGGCCGAGGTCGTCGAAGCGCTGGAGGTTCTGCTGCATCCGCCCGTCGAAGCCGTACTGGAGGCCGAGGTGGGTCTGCATCCCGAAGCCGTGGACGGGCACGCCCTGGGCGAGCAGGTCCTGGATCAGGGCGTAGTAGGCGTCGGACTTCGCGTTGAGGCCCTCCACGTTGTAGTCGTTGAAGAACAGCTGGGCGTTCGGGTCCGCGTCGTGGGCCCAGCGGAAGATGTCGGCGATGATGCCCGGCCCCAGCTCGCGCAGCCAGATGTTGTCCTCCGTGCGCAGCCTCCCGCTGTCGTCGAAGATCTCGTTGGCGACCTCCCACTGCTGGATCCGGCCCTCGTAGTGGCCGACCACCGTGTAGATGTGCTCCTTGAGGACGGCGCGCAGCTCCTCCGGGGTGTGGTCCCCGTTCTCGAGCCAGTCGGGGTTCTGGCTGTGCCAGAACAGGGTGTGGCCGCGCACGACCTGCCCGTTGGCCTCGGCGAAGTCGACGATGTCGTCGGCGGGGCCGAAGTCGTACACCCCCTCCTCGGGGTGGATGAACTCCCACTTCATCTGGTTCTCGGGGGTCAGGGAGCTGAACTCCCGGGCCAGCACCGAGCGGTACTCGGGGTCGGAGGGGAAGGGCTCGGGGTAGTCGGCCGAGGTGTGGTGCCCGCCGCCGGCCACCGCGCTGCCGATGCGGAAGTCCTTCGGGGTGTTCCAGCGCAGGGTGTCCTGCTGGGCCAGGCCCGGCGGCGTGGCGGGGGGTGCGGCGCTCGCGGCCTGGGGGACCGCGGTGAGGCACAGGGCGGCGACGGCGCTCGCGGCACCGATCCGCAGGACGGGGAGTCGTCGGTTCATCTCGGGGGTTCCTTTCGAGGGGTCGTGCACGGGGACTGCAGGGGGTCTCGGACGGAGGTCGGGGCGGACCGGGGGCCGGCCACGAGGGCCGGCGCGCGGTCTCCCCAGGGGGGATCCGGAGGAGTGGACGGGGCGCGGGCCGCGCGGCGGCCCGCGCCCCGGGTTCAGGAGGCGTCGGCGGCGAGCGCGCGGTCGGCGACCTCGACGTCGACGGGGGTGGTGAGGACGCGCTCGACGTCCTCCACGTCGCGCACCGGGCCGGTGACCACGAACCGGTCCTCCAGGGGGAGGTCCTCGCTGGAGGGCCCGGCGCGCAGGACGAACTCGCCCGGCTCGACGATCCGGCGCATGGCGCGCCCGGTGAACGCGGTGCGGTCGGCGTGCAGGTGGAAGACGACCCGGGCGCTCTGCCCGGGCTCCAGGGCGATCTTGGCGAAGCCGACGAGCATCTTCACCGGCCGGACCACCTGGGCCACCGGGTCGCTCAGGTAGAGCTGGACGACCTCCTGCCCGGCCCGCTCGGACGTGTTGGTCACGGTCACGGCGGCGTCCACGGTGCCGTCGGCGCCGATCTGCGCGGCGGAGAGCTCCAAGGCGTCGTAGGAGAACGTGGAGTAGCCGATGCCGTGGCCGAACGGGTAGAGCGGCCGGGGGTCCAGGTTGGAGACCCCCTCCGCGTACCCGCCCAGGGTGGGGGTCAGGTAGGTTCCGGGCTGCCCGCCCACGTGCCGGGGGATGCCCACGGGCAGCCGCCCGGAGGGGTTCACCCGGCCGGAGAGCACCCCGGCGACGGCGTGGCCGCCCTCCTCGCCCGGCATGAAGGCCTGCACCACGGCGGCGCAGCGGTCGTCGAACGCCCCGAGGCTGTAGGGGCGGCCGGTGACGAGCACGAGGACCACCGGGGTGCCCGTGGCCAGCACCGCCTCGACGAGCTCGGCCTGCCGGCCGGGCAGGGACAGGTCCACCACGTCGCAGCCCTCCCCGGAGGTGCCCGTGCCGAACAGCCCCGCGAGGTCGCCCACGGTCACGACCGCGAGGTCGGCCTCCTCGGCGGCGGCCACCGCCTCGGCGATGCCGCTGGTGTCCGGGTCCGTGAAGTCGACGCCGCGGGCGTGGCGGAACGTGGTGCCCCCGTCCGCGAACTCCTCGGTGAGGGCGTCCACTATCGAGGTGATCTCGATGCCGGTGCCGGACTCGCCGAAGCGGGACAGGACGTGGTTGGTGAAGCTGTAGCAGCCCAGGAAGGAGCGGGGCTGGGCGGCGCTGGGGCCGATGACGGCGATCGTCCGGTCGGTGTCGCCGGAGAGCGGCAGCACGCCGTCGTTCTTCAGCAGGACGATGGACTCCTCGGCCATGCGCCGGGCCAGCCGGCGGTTGTCCGCGGAGTCGAGGTCCACGGCCCCGCCGGCGGTGCCGGGGTCGAATCCCTCGTCGAGCAGGCCGAGCTCGACCTTCTGGGTCAGCACCCGGCGCACCGCGCGGTCCAGGAGCGACTCCTCGAGGGCCCCTTCCCGCACGGCGGCGGCGAGGTCGGCGAAGCAGCTGGTCTCGGGCAGCTCGACGTCCATCCCGGCCGCGAGCGACTGCACGCCGGCGTCCCGCGGGTCGGTCGCGACGTGGTGCATGGACTCGAGGAAGCTGACGGCCCAGTAGTCGGAGACGACCGTGCCCTCGAAGCCCCACTCGTCCCGCAGCAGCGTGGTGAGCAGCTCGGGGTCGGCGGCGGGCGGGACGCCGTCGACGTCCGCGTAGGAGTTCATCACCGCGCCGACCCGCCCGATCCGCACCGCCATCTCGAAGGGCACGAGCACGACGTCGCGGAGCTCGCGCGGGCCGATCGAGACGGGGGCGTGGTTGCGTCCGGCCCGGGAGGTGGAGTAGCCGGCGAAGTGCTTGAGGGTGGCGATCACGCCGGCCTCCTGGAGCCCGCGCACGTACTCGGTGGTCAGGGCCCCCACGAGGTAGGGGTCCTCGCCGACGGTCTCCTCGACGCGACCCCAGCGGTAGTCGCGCACGACGTCGAGCACGGGGGAGAGGCCGAGGTGGACGCCCACCCCCTTCATGTCGGCGCCGATCCGCCGGGCCATGGTGCGGACCAGCTCGGGGTCGAACGCGGCGCCCCAGGCGATCGCGGCCGGGTAGCAGGTGGCCCCCAGGGTGGTGAAGCCGGTGAGGCACTCCTCGTGGGCGATCGCGGGGATCCCCAGCCGCGAGGTGCCCACGACCTGGCGCTGCAGGGTGCGCAGGTGCTCCACCCCGTCCGCCGCGGAGATCGGGGCGCTGCCGAAGGCGCGGGTGATGTGGCCCAGCCCGTGGGCGATCGCGGCCTCGAAGGTGGAGCGGTCGTTGGCGAAGGCGGACTCCATGGGGGCGGCCCCGCCGGTGGCCTCCTCCGGGTCCGGGCGCAGCCAGTAGCTGCCGAGCTGGCCGGCCTTCTCCTCGAGGGTGAGCTCCTGCAGGAGGGCGTCGACCCGCTCGCCGACGGGGCGGGACGGGTCGTTCCACACCGGGGTGCCGGGCGGGGTGCTGGACGGGGTGCTGGGCGAGGTCATGGGGTTCCTTCGGGTTGGTGGGCGCGTCACTTGCCGAAGCCGGCGGTGAGCCCGGCGACGAGCTGGCGGCGCCCGAAGACGTAGAGGACGAGGATCGGCAGCGCCGAGAGGACGACGGCGGCCAGGACGGCGGGGATGTCCGCCTGGAACTCCCCCTGGTAGGTCCACAGGGACAGCGGCAGGGTGCGCTTCTCGGAGCTCTGGGTGAGGATCAGCGGGAAGAGGAAGTTGTTCCAGCTGTTCAGCGCGTTGTAGACGCCCACGGTGGTGACGGCGGGCATGCTCAGCGGCAGCACGAGCGTGCGGAAGACCTTCCAGTCCCCGGCCCCGTCGAGGGTCATGGACTCGTAGAGCTCGTTGGGGATGTCGCGCATGAAGTTGGTCAGGATCAGGACCGTGATCGGGATCCCGGAGGCGATGCCGGGCAGGATCAGCGCCGCCAGGGTGTCGTAGAGGCCCAGCTGCACGATGATCAGGTAGATCGGGATGATCGTGGCCTGGATCGGGATGGCGATGCCCAGCAGGAACAGCCGGTTCGAGAACACGGCCAGCCCGGTGCGGCTGCGCACGATCACGTAGGACGCCAGCAGGGACAGGAACACGATCCCCGCCACCGTGCCGACGACCACCACCACGCTGTTGAGGAAGTACTGGACGAACTGGTTCTGCAGCACCGTCAGGTACGGCGTGAACGTCGGCGCCGAGGGCACCAGGGGGTTGGTGGAGTAGTAGTCCTCCCGGGGCTTCGTGCTGGTGATCGCGATGTAGTAGATCGGGACGATGATGACGGCCAGCCACAGCCATCCGCCCACGGCCGCCGGGATGTTGGGGACGCCCCGGCGCCGGCGGCGGGCGGGAGCGGCGCCCCCGGGGCGGGGCTCCGCCGGGCGAGGGGCCGTGGGGCGGGTGCCCGTGCTGCCGGTGCTGTGGGGACGGGTGTCCGCAGGACGTGTGCTCATGGGGCTACGCACCTTCCGCCTGGCTCTCCATCTTGTCGGCCCCGGTGAGC
This sequence comes from Kocuria oceani, assembly GCF_029524215.1. Taxonomy (NCBI): domain Bacteria; kingdom Bacillati; phylum Actinomycetota; class Actinomycetes; order Micrococcales; family Micrococcaceae; genus Kocuria; species Kocuria oceani. The sequence continues at coordinate 56,832 of NZ_JARAMH010000017.1, forward strand.
CGTTGCAGGCCGAGGGCGAGCGTGAGGCCCACGGCGACGAGGATGACCGCCAGGACACTGGCCTCGCCCATCTGGTTGCTGCGGAAACCGGTCAGGTACATGTCCAGGGGCAGGATCCGGGTCGCGGTGCCCGGTCCGCCGCCGGTGAGGCTGAAGACCAGGTCGAAGTAGGTCAGCGACCCGACCAGCATCAGCGTCGAGGACGTGACGATCGTGTACTTCAGCTGCGGGAGCGTGATCGCGAAGAACTTCCGCACGGTCCCGGCGCCGTCGAGCGTGGCGGCCTCGTACATGCTCTGCGGGATCTGCCGCACGCCCGCCTGGTAGAGCAGCGAGTGGAACGGGATGAACGACCAGGAGATGACGAACACGACCACGTAGAACGCCAGGTCCGGCCGGCCGAGCCAGTCCTGCCGGAGCACGGCCGCGTCGAAGGCCTGGGACAGCCCGAAGTTCGGGTCCAGGAGGGCCTTGAAGGCGATGCCGATCGCGGCGGCCGAGAAGAGCATCGGCAGGAAGTACAGCACCGAGAGGAACTCGCGGTAGCGCTGCTGACCGGCCATGAACACCCCGAGCAGCAGGCTCAGCGGGAACTGGACGGCGTAGCTGAGCAGGGTCAGCTTCACGGTCAGCCACATCGCCTGGCGCGAGACCGGGTTCTCGAGCACCGACACCCAGTTCCCGCCCCCCGCCCACTGCGGCGTGCCGAGACCGTCCCACTCCATGAAGGACAGCACCAGCACGCCCAGCAGCGGGCCGATCGAGAAGATGCCGAAGAAGGCCAGGGCGGGGGCCAGCAGCCAGTTGCTGGGTCCCGCGCCCGCCCGGGCCCTGCGCCGGGCGGGCGCGCGCAGCAGCATCACAGCGTCCCGTTCATCGCGGTCTGGAACTGCTCGGGGGTCATCTCACCGGCGAAGACCTGGCTGAGGTTGGTCAGCAGGGCCTGGCCCTGGTCGGCCGGCAGCGCCTGGTCCCAGGAGAGCTGGAAGTGCGGCGCGTCCTGGACCATCGAGTAGGCGAAGTCGAGGTACTCCGGGTGCTCGGTCTCGTCGATCTTGTCCTCCACGCCGTCCACCGCCGGGATCAGGCCGGCGTCGAAGAGCGTGTCGACCGCCGTGTCGTCGAGGTTCATCTGCTCGAGGTACTCGAAGGCCGTCTGCTGCTCCTCCTCGCTGGCGTCCGCGGACACGGCCCAGAAGTTCGCGGGGTTGCCCACGATGTTCTGCGGGTCGCCCTGTCCGCCCTCGATCTCGGGGAAGGTGGTGTAGCCGAGGTTGCCCTCCGCGGTCCACTCCGGGGCGTCGGTGAGGAAGCTGGAGTACACCCAGCTGCCGTGCAGCATCATGGCCGCCTGGTCGGTGTGCACCAGGGCGACGTCGGCGCCCGCGTCGGCCACCACCGAGCCGTAGGCGTCGCCGAAGCCGCCGGCCTCCACGAGCTCCTGGATCTTCTCGAGCGCCTCCGTGATCGCGGGGTCGGACCAGGCGTTCTCCTCACCGTCCACGATCGCCTGGAAGACCTCCGGGCCGCCGATCCGGTCGGTGAGGTACTGGATCCACATCAGGTACGGCCACTGGCTGGAGCCGGCCACGGAGATCGGCGTGACGCCCTCGGCCTTGAAGGCCTCCACGGCGTCCAGCATCTCCTCCCACGTGGTGGGCACCTTCACCCCGGCCTGCTCGAAGAGCTTGGTGTTGTAGTACAGGATCACCGGCTGGGTGTTGTTGTTCGGGACCGCGTAGAGCTTCCCGTCCACCGTGCCGGTCTCCAGGACGGAGTCGAGCGCGCGCTCCTCCATGCCCGGGATCTTGCCGGTCAGCTCCACCACGTCGCCGTTCTCCACGTAGCTCTCGAGGTTGTCCCCGCCCCAGTTGTAGATCAGCGTCGGGGCGTTGCCCGAGCCCACGCTGGTGCGGATCTTCTCCTTGAACGCGTCGTTGGCGAAGTACTCGGCGGTGATGGGCTCCTCCGCGTGCGCGTCGTTCCACTCCTGGAAGGAGGTGCGGAAGGTCTCCTCCGCGCCGCCGGTCAGGGTCCAGGCGCTGGCGCCGGCGGCCTGGCCCGGCTGCGCGCCGCCGCCGCACCCGGCCAGGGTCAGGGCCGCGGCGCCCACGAGCGCGATGCGGGACAGCGACCGCCGGGAGAACGGGGTCCACAGGGCGGGGGCGGTGCGGCGGGTGCGGTCGGTGGTCATGGCGTGCTCCTCAGCGTCCGGTGATGCATTGCGCTTACGAAACTTTTCGTATAGCGTTTCGTTGCGAGAAGCGTAAGTGGCCTGTTTCACACCCGTCAACCCCTCGGTGTGAGCTGAACCACTACATTTGACGTAACGAAACGTTTCGCCGTGCACCGCAGGGTGCCCGACGTCCGAGGAGCCGGCCGCATGAAGAGAACGACCCTGAGCGAGGTCGCCGCACAGGCCGGGGTGTCCAAGGGCACCGTCTCGAAGGTGCTCAACGGGCGCCCCGACGTGGGGGAGGAGACCCGGGAGAAGGTCCGGGTCGCGGCCGCGGAGCTGGGCTACACGGGCGCCGCCGCGCGGCGCCCCCGTCCGGCGATCGTGCTGGTGTTCGACACCCTGGAGAGCAACTACTCGCTGCAGGTCATGGCCGGTGCCGTGGACGCCTGCGGGCGCGCCGACGCCGACCTGCTGCTGAACGCCCTGCCCGCCCTCGAGCAGGGCGACCTCCCGCCCTTCTCCGACGACTGGTTCGCGGTCTGCGGCCGGAAGGGGGAGACGGCGGTCGTGGCCGTGACCACGCCCCTGACCGCGGAGCAGGTGGCGGCGGCGGCCCACGCACAGGTCCCGCTGGTGGCCATCGACCCGGTCAACAGCCTGCCCTCCACGGTGCCGAGCATCGGCTCCACGAACTGGGCCGGGGGCTACGCGGCCACCACGCACCTGGCCGAGCTCGGGCACCGCCGGATCGGCCACCTCGCCGGCGCCGGTGGATCGGTGCCGGCTCGCGAGCGCCTGGCCGGGTACCGCAGCGCCCTGGAGAGCGCGGAGCTCCCGCGCGAGCCCCGGCTCGTGGCGGGGGACGGCTTCAGCTACGAGGCCGGCTTCGCCGCCGCCCAGCAGCTGCTCGCGCTCGAGGACCCGCCGACCGCGCTGTTCGCCGCGTCCGACGAGGCCGCGCTGGGCGCGTTCGAGGCGGCGCGGCAGGCGTCCCTGCGGGTGCCCGAGGACCTGAGCGTCGTGGGCTTTGACGACACGCTGATCGCCCGCTGGGCCTCGCCGAAGCTGACCACGGTGCGCCAGCCCCTGCACGCCATGGGGGAGATGGCGGTCGAACGGGCGCTCGCCCTGCTGGCCGGCGGGTCCCGCCGCACCCACCCGCTGCAGCTGCAGACCTCGCTGGTCGAGCGGTCCTCGACCGCCCCGCCCCGCCCGGCCTGAGCGCTCAGCGCTCCTGCACCGCGCGGTCCCGCCCGGCCTGCCAGCCGAAGACCGCGGCGAGGGCGCCGACCACGGCGAACATGACGCCGGCGGCGGCGAAGCCGCCGGTGGCGTGCAGCAGCTGCCCGACCAGGAAGGTGCCCGAGGAGCCCAGGCCGTAGCCGACGCCCTGCATCATCCCGGACAGCCGCACAGCCATGGTGGCGCTGCGGGTGCGCAGGGCGATCATGGTCAGGGCCACGGCGGTCAGGGCGCCCTGGCCCAGCCCCAGCAGCCCGGTCCAGACCCAGATCAGCTCGAGGGGGCCGAAGATCGAGAGCACGAACCCGCCGCCGGCCATCAGCGCCACCACGGCGTTGAGGACCCGCTGGTCGGCCAGACGCACCGCCAGGGCCGGGGCGAACAGCGAGCCGGTCATCTGCAGCAGGATGGACACCGCCACGATCACCCCCGCGGTGGCCCCGTCGACCCCCCGTTCGCGCAGGATGGGGGCGAGCCAGGCGAAGACGCTGAAGGACATCATCGCCTGGAAGACCATGAACCCGGTGATCTGCCAGGCCACCGGCGACCGCCAGGGGCTGTCCCCGCCGCCGCCCGCGGCCGCGGCCGGGGGCGCGGGGATGCGGTGGCGGGCCGCCACCGGGAGCAGGAGCAGGACCACCAGGGCGGCCGGTGCCGCCCACCCGGCCAGGCCCGCCCGCCAGGAGCCCGTGGCCTGGAACAGCGGGTAGGTCAGCCCCGCCCCGAGCGCGGCGGAGGCGGCGATGGCGGTGGTGTAGAGCCCGCTCATCAGCCCGAGGCGGTGGGCGAAGTCCCGCTTCACGATCGAGGGCAGCAGCACGTTGCCCACCGCGATCGCCGCCCCGCAGGCCAGGGTGCCGGCCAGCAGCAGCGGCACGGTGGCGCCCGCGGGCAGAGGCAGCCCGCGGGCGGCCAGCCCGGCGGCGAGCAGCACCATGGCCCCCAGCAGCACGGTCTCCGCCCCGTACCGGCGGGCCAGCCGCGGGGCGAGCGGGGCGAACACCCCCAGCAGCGTCACCGGGGCCGTGGTCAGCACGGTCACCGCCCAGGAGGGCAGGCCGGCCGCGGCGGTGATCTCCGGCAGGATCGCGGCGAAGCTGGAGAAGACCGTGCGCAGGTTCAGCCCCACCAGCACCACGCAGACCCCCAGGTAGAGCAGGGCCCGGCGCGAGGTCGGAGTGGGGGCCTGCTGCACGGCGGACGGGGTGGGCACGGGCGGTCTCCTCGGGCGTCAGGGGCTGGTCCGGTGCCACGAGGCCCGGGCCGGGTCCCAGGGTACGACGGGAGCCCTCGGTCCTCGCGCGTTCCCGGCCGCCCCGCCCGGGCGGGCCGTGGCGTCAGCGCAGGAGCAGGCCGGCGAGGAGGACGGCCGGGAAGGACAGGAACGAACTGAGGAGGATGATGTCGCGCCCCGCGTCGGCGGGCATCCGGAACTGGGACGAGAAGAGGAACACGTTCTGGGCCGTGGGCAGGGCCGCCATGACGACGACCCCCAGCAGCTCGGTGCCGCCCAGGCCGAAGCCGAAGCGGGCGATCCCCCACGCCACGACCGGCATGAGCGCGACCTTGACCAGCGTCCCGCCGATCACGTCCGGCACCAGGGCACGGGTGCGGAACGGCCGCTGCCCGTGCAGGCTCATGCCGAACAGCAGGAGCAGCAGGGGGACGGACGCCTGACCGAGCATCTCCAGGGGGACCCAGAGCACCTCGGGCACCGTCAGTCCGGTGGCGGAGAGCAGCACCCCCAGCGCGGTGCCGATCGTCACCGGATTGGCGACCGAGCGCAGGATCGTGCGCCCGGTCGACGTGCCGGTCGGCGCCCCGGTCCGGGCCGGGGTCCTGGCCGCCGTCGCCGCGCCCGGACCGGCGCGCCGGGACGGGCGGGTGACCCACGAGAACACGAGGAGGTACGCCGGCGCCACGACCAGCAGCTGGGCGAGCAGGACCGAGACCACGGGGGCGGCGCTGCCCACCGCGTAGAGGGCGATGGGCAGCCCGATGTTCCCGGCGTTGACGTAGGAGGAGGCCATCGCGCCGACCGCCGTGCGCGCCGCCCCGCGGCGCAGCAGCGCACCGCTGTACAGGGCGAAGACCGCCCCCGCCACCGCGGCGGTGACGAGGGCGATCGGGGTGTAGACCCCGAGCACGGCCCCGAGGTCGGTGCCCGCGACGAGCACCAGCATCAGCGCCGGGTTGGTGAGGTAGTAGACGACAGGGGTGAGGCCCGCACGCATGGTGCGGGCCTCACCGTGCAGCAGCGCGGAGGTGGCGAAGCCGAGCAGCGCGATCACGGCGACCACGCCGAAGCCCAGCAGCACCCCCGTCATCCGGTTCTCGGCCCCCGGTTCAGCGGACCAGGCAGGGCCGCTTGGGGTCGAAGCTCCAGCCCTCGATCAGGTACTGCATGGCCGCGGCGTCGTCGCGGGCGCCGAGGCCGTGCTCGAGGTAGAGCTCGTGCGCCTCCGCCAGGCGCTCGCGGTCCAGCGCCACGCCGAGACCCGGGGCGGCCGGGACCTCGATCGCGCCGTCCCGGATGCGCAGCGGCTCCTGGGTGAGGCCCTGGCCGTCCTGCCAGATCCAGTGGGTGTCCAGCGCGGTGATCTCCCCGGGGGCCGCCGCGCCCACGTGGGTGAACATGGCCAGCGAGATGTCGAAGTGGTTGTTCGAGTGGGAGCCCCACGTCAGGCCGAACTCGTGGCACAGCTGCGCCACGCGCACGGACCCGGCCATCGTCCAGAAGTGCGGGTCCGCCAGGGGGATGTCCACGGCGTTGGACCGCACCGCGTGGGACATCTCCCGCCAGTCGGTGGCGATCATGTTCGTGGCCGTGCGCAGCCCCGTGGCCCGCCGGAACTCCGCCATCACCTCGCGGCCCGAGAACCGGCCCTCGGCCCCGCACGGGTCCTCCGCGTAGGCGACGACGCCCTGCATCCGCCGGCCCAGCCGGACCGCCTCCTCCAGGAGCCAGCCGCCGTTGGGGTCCAGGGTCACCCGCGCCTCGGGGAAGCGCTCCTTGATCGCCGTGACGGCGTCGACCTCCACGTCCCCGGCCTGGACGCCGCCCTTGAGCTTGAAGTCCGTGAAGCCGTAGCGCTCCTTCGAGGCCTCGGCCAGGCGCACCACCGCCTCCGGGGTCATGGCCTGCTCCCGGCGCACCCGCGCCCAGGCGTCCGCGCCGTCCGGCTCCCGCAGGTAGGGCAGGTCGGTGCTGTCCGGGTCGCCCACGAAGAACAGGTAGCCCAGCATCGGCACGGCGTCCCGCTGCCGGCCGTCCCCGAGCAGCTCCGCCACGGGCACGCCCAGGAACTGCCCGTGCAGGTCCAGCAGCGCGGACTCGACGCCGGTCACCGCGTGCACCGTGGTGCGCAGGTCGAAGGTCTGCAGCCCCCGGCCCCCGGCGTCGCGGTCGGCGAACGTCGTGGCGATCCGGCGCAGCAGGGTGCGGAACAGGGCCACCGGCTCCCCGGTGATCAGGGACCCGGCCTCCTCGATCGTGGCGCGGATCTTCTCCCCGCCGGGCACCTCGCCCAGGCCGGTCCGCCCGTCCGAGTCCGTCACGATCACGACGTTGCGGGTGAAGAAGGGGCCGTGGGCGCCGGAGAGGTTCAGCAGCATGGAGTCGTGCCCGGCGACCGGCACGACCTCCACCCGGGCGACGGTCGGCTGGGTGCTCATGCCTGCTCACCCGCGGAGTCCCCGGCCAGCTGGATGCGGCCGTCGACCCGCCGGTTGAGCTGCCAGGGGTTGGCGGCCTGCACCGGGGCGGGCAGCAGGGCGTCGGGGATGTTCTGGTAGGCCACCGGGCGCAGGAACCGCTCGATCGCCAGGGTGCCCACGGAGGTGGTCCGCGAGTCGGAGGTCGCCGGGAACGGGCCGCCGTGGACCATGGCCTCGCCCACGTCGACGCCGGTCGGCCAGCCGTTGGCGAGGATCCGCCCGACCTTGCGCTCGAGCACCGGCAGCAGCGGGGCGGCGGTGGGGAAGTCCTCCTCGGACAGGAACAGGCTCGCGGTGAGCTGGCCCTCCATGCGGCGGGCGGCAGCCACCAGCTCCTCGGCGGACCCGTAGCGGATCACCAGGGAGGACGCGCCGAAGATCTCCTCCTGCAGCACCGGGTTGGACAGGAAGGTGGGGACCTGCGTGCCGAAGACCACGGGGGCCGGGGCGTTCTCGGTGGATCCCTCCTTGCCCCGGGCCACGACCTCGACCCCGTCCTGCGCGGCCAGGGCGTCGATGCCCTCCTGGCACGAGCGGGCGATGCCCGGGGTGAGCATGGTCGCGCCCTCGGCGCCGGCCAGCGCCCGGTCCACGGCGGCGAGGAACGCGTCCCCGGCGGGACCCGCGGGGACGAACAGCAGGCCCGGGTTGGTGCACAGCTGCCCGGAGGAACCGGTCAGGGAGGTGACGTAGGCGCGGGCGAACTCGTCGGCGTCGCCCTTCAGGGCGGAGTCGAAGAGGAAGACCGGGTTGATGGAGCTCATCTCCGCGTAGACGGGGATCGGCTCCGGGCGGGCGGCGGCCGTGGCCATGAGCGCGGTGCCCGCACCGCGGGACCCGGTGAAGCCGACGGCCTTGACGGCGGGGTCCTTGGCCAGGGCCTGGCCGATGCTCGCGCCGGGGCCGTAGACCAGGGAGAAGACGCCGGGGTGCAGGCCGGCCTCGCGCACGGCCTCGGTCAGGGCGCGGCCCACGATCTCGCCGGTGCCGGGGTGGGCGTTGTGGGCCTTGAAGATCACGGGGCACCCCGCGGCCAGCGCCGACGCCGTGTCACCGCCGGCCGTGGAGAAGGCGAAGGGGAAGTTGCTGGCGCCGAAGACGGCCACCGGGCCGAGGGGCACCTTGCGCTGGCGCAGGTCCGGGCGGGGCAGCGGGGTGCGCTCCGGCAGGGCCGGCTCGATGCGCACGCCGCGGTGGTCGCCCTGGCGCACGACGCGGGCGAAGAGCCGCAGCTGGCCGGTGGTGCGCGCCAGCTCGCCCTGCAGGCGCGGCTTCGGCAGCCCGGTCTCCGTCGACGCGCGGTCCACCAGCTCCGGGCCGGCGGCCTCGATGTTGGCGGCGATCTTCTCGAGGAAGCTCGCGTGGGTCTCCGGGTCGAGGCTGCTGAAGGACTCGAAGGCCTGCTCGGCCGCGGCCGTGGCCTCGGCGAGCTGGGCCTCGTCGATCAGGGTGTAGGCCGGCCCGAGCTCGGCGTTGGTCGCCGGGTCGATGCCGTGGGTGGTGCCCGCGTTGCCGGGGGTCTCCCGGCCCGCGATGATCGAGTGGCCGGACAGGGTGGTGGTCTGGGTGCTCACGGACATGGATTTCCTTCGCTGTCTGTGCTGCGGTCGGGTGGACGGGGCTCGGCCGGGGCCTCAGGCCCGCTGGAGGCTGGTGCCCGAGGTCGTGGCGCTGCTGGTCTCGATGAGGGTCTTGAGGTCGGCGAGGTCGGTGGCGGTGAGGTCCTGCAGCGGGGGGCGGACCCCGCCGGCGTCGCGACCCACGGCCTTGAGCCCGCCCTTGATGATCGACACCCCGTAGCCCTTGGCCCGATCGCGGATCTGCAGGTAGGGCAGCACGAACCGGTTGAGCTTCTCGGTCACCGCCGCCCGGTCCTGGGCGCGCACGTCGGCGTAGAAGGCCAGGGCGAACTCCGGGACGAAGTTGTACATCGCCGAGGAGTAGGTGCTCATCCCCAGCTGCAGCAGCGGCAGGGCGAAGGTCTCGGCGGTGGGCAGCCCGCCGAGGTAGAACAGCCGGTCCCCGTTGGCGGCGTAGACCTTGGTGAGGTGCTCGATGTCGCCGATGCCGTCCTTGAACCCGATGAAGTTCTCGTGCCGCTCGGCCAGCCGGGCGATGGTCTCGGCGGAGTAGACGGCGTTGGCCCGGTTGTAGGCGATCACGCCCAGGTCGGTGGCCGCGCACACCGCGCTGGCGTGGGCGAGCAGGCCCTCCTGGTCGGCCTCGGTGAGGTAGGGCGGCAGCAGCAGCAGTCCCTCGGCCCCGGCGGCGGCGGCGTCGGTGGCGTTGCGGATGGCCTGGGCGGTGTTGCCGGCGGCGGGGGCGAGCACCGGGACGGTGTCCCCGACCTCGGCCACGGCCGCGGCCACCACGGTGGCGGTCTCCTCCACGGTGAGGGAGAAGCCCTCCCCGGTGCCGCCGGCGGCGAAGAGCCCGGCCACGGGGTAGGAGGCCTGCCAGGCCAGGTGCTGGCGGTAGGTGTGCTCGTCGAAGAGCAGGTCGGCGTCGAACGCGGTCACGGGGAAGGACAGCAGGCCGTCCTTGAGCCGAGCGGCGAGTTCCTGCGGAGTGTGCTGAGCCACGGTCGTCGTCCTTCGTGTCAGGCGTGGGGGCGGAGTGCCCGGGAATCACGTCTCACCCTAGGAAGGGGCGTCGATGCCTGTCCAAGCCCATTTGTGAATGGTCTGATGCCACCAGGGTATTGAGGGACGTGCTCAGTGCAGCTGCGTGCGCAGCAGCTCGAGCAGGTGGTGCAGGGCAGGGTTGCGGGACTGGCGGTCCCACAGGGCGTGCAGCTCCACCGAGTCCGAGGAGCTGCTCGAGAGCCGGAGATAGGCAACACCGGGGATGCCCAGGAGGCGGGCGGACTCGGGGACGAAGGCGAGCCCACGTCCGGCGGCCACGAGCGCGACCATGGTGAGGACCTGACTGACGGTGTGGACGACGTTGCGGTGCTCCACCTCCACGAGTCGCACCACGTGGTCGTAGAAGTACCGCGCCTTGGTGGGGGAGTGCATGATCAGCGGCAGGTCCTTGAGATCGGCCGAGGTGACGGGGTGCTTGAGCGCGGTCAGGGGGTGGTCGGCCGGAACGGCCACGAGCAGGTCCTCGGCGAGCAGCAGCTGCGACTCGAAGACCTCCGTGTCGAAGGGCGGCCGGGCCAGTCCGAGGTCGAGGTCCCCGTCCTGGAGGGCGTGCAGCTGCTCGCTCGTCACCAGCTCCTGCAGATCGACGTCGACGTCCGGCAGCACCTGCTCGATCTCGCTCAGCAGCGGGCCGAGCAGGCTGAAGCCGGAGGCGGCCGTGAAGCCGATGCGCAGCACCCCCGACCGCCCGGCGGCGATCCGGCGCGCCAGCAGCGGGGCACGGTCGGCCGCGACCACCAGCTTGCGCGACTCCACCAGGAACGCCCGTCCGGCGGCGGTGAGGGCCACGCGACGGTTGTCCCGCTCCAGGAGCTCCACGCCCAGCGTCTTCTCCAGCTTCTGGATCTGCCGGCTCAGCGGGGGCTGGGTCATGTTGAGCCGCGCCGCCGCGCGGCCGAAGTGCAGCTCCTCCGCGACGGCAATGAAACTCCGCGCCTGGTCAAGAGTGAACATCATGTCCTTCGGGTATTACTCAATGCACGAATGGGCTTGGACACGCATCGTAGTCTCTTCCTAGTCTCAAGTCTCACATCGCCTGTGACTGCACTCACAGCACTGCGCCCCCGGCGACTCCGCCGGAGCGCCCCGTCCTTCCCAGTGTCAGGAGCTCCCATGAAGAAGACATCGCTGCGCCAGGTCCTGGTCGGCGCGACCGCGGCGACCTCGTTGCTCGCCCTCACCGCGTGCGGGGGCAACGTCGGCGGCGGGTCCGCCGGCGCCGGCGAGGAGTTCCCCTCGGAGCCCATCACCCTGACCGTCGGCCAGGCGGCGGGCGGCTCCACCGACCTCATCGCCCGTGCCGTGGCCGACGCCGCCGCGGTGGACCTCGGCGTCCCGATGCCGGTCGTCAACCAGCCCGGCGCCAACGGCGCCCTCGCCACCCAGGAGGTCGCCGGCACGGCGCCCGACGGGCAGAACCTGGTCCTGCTCAACGCCTCGCTGATCACCATCACTCCCCTCGCCGTGGGCGAGGAGGAAGCCGTGTCCCTGGACGACCTCGAGGTGCTCAAGGGCCTCTCCCAGGACGACTACGTCATGGTGGCCAGCAGCGAGTCCGGCTTCGAGAACCTCGACGACGTGAAGAACGCCTCCGGCTCCTTCAGCTACGGCACCACCGGCGTGGGCACGGGCTCCCAGCTCGCCCAGACCGTGCTGTTCGCCCAGGCCGACATCACCGGCACCGAGGTGCCCTTCGACTCCGGCGCCCCGGCGCTGACCGCCGTGCTCGGCGACCAGGTGCAGGTCGCCACCGTCCAGCTGGGCGAGGCGAAGCCGCAGATCGACGCCGGTGAGGTGACGCCCATCGTGGTGTTCTCCGAGGACCGCAACGAGTTCCTGCCCGACGTGCCCACCGCGGTGGAGTCCGGCTACGACGTGCCGGTCTCCCAGTACCGGGCCGTGGCCGCCCCCGAGGGGCTCCCGGACGACGTGAAGGCGCGGCTCGTCGAGGCCTTCGACGCCGCCGTGGCCTCGGAGACCTACCAGGACTTCAACGAGCAGAACCTGCTCACCCCGTGGGAGGTCTCCGGTGAGGAGGTCGAGCAGGAGTGGACCGAGCTCGCCGACCGCTACCAGCAGCTCGTCGAGGAGTACGACATCTCCCTCGCCGAGTAGGAAGGACCTCCGCGCCGCCATGTCGACCACCACACCCAGGAGCGTCCCCATGAAAGATCCCCGTACCGACGACCGCCCCCAGGTCACCGAGGTCCTGGTCGACGCGGACGCCGCCGCCGAGGACCTCACCCCGGAGCAGCTCGCCGCCGAGTGGGAGGCCGAAGGGCCCCCGCCCGGCGGACGGGCCGCGGCGCTCGGGTCGACACTGGCGGTCACGGCGCTCGCCGCCGCGGCGGCGCTGCTGTCCCTGGGCATGGGGCTGGGCACCCCGCAGCAGCCGGCCCCCGGCATGTGGCCGTTCCTGGTCAGCGTGGTGGCCGTGGTGATCGGCCTGAGCCACCTCGTCACGGGGCGGCGCGGGGGCGAGGGCGAGAAGTTCACCCGGGAGTCGCTGCTGGCCGTCTACGGCTTCGTGACGCTGGTCGGGCTGGTGCTGCTCATGCCCGTGATCGGGTTCGAGATCCCCTCCCTGCTCCTGTCCTTCGTCTGGATGAAGTTCCTGGGCGGTGAGACGTGGCGGGCGGCGACCCTTTACTCCGTGCTCGTCGTCGTCGCGTTCTACCTCGTCTTCATCACTGCCCTCGGCACGTCGATCCCGCACCTGTTCTGACGGCCGCCGCTCCCGGCGGCCACCGACCAAAGGCTCCCGCATGGACTTCCTGCAACCCGCCCTGGACGGCTTTGGCGTCGTCCTCCAGCCGACCAACCTCCTGTACTGCCTGATGGGCGTGGTCATCGGCATGCTGATCGGCGTGCTGCCGGGCCTCGGCCCGGCCGCGACCATCGCCATCCTGCTGCCGCTGACCTACGGCATCGAACCGGTCACGGCGATCATCATGCTCGCCGGCATCTTCTACGGCGCCCAGTACGGCGGCACGATCACCTCGGTGCTGCTCCGGCTGCCCGGGGAGGCCAGCTCCGTGGTCACGGTCTTCGACGGCTACATGATGGCCAAGCAGGGCCGAGCCGGCACCGCCCTGGGCATCGCCGCGATCGGGTCCTTCATCGGCGGCACCGTCGCCATCGTCGGCCTGACGTTCCTCGCCCCGGTGGTGGCCGGCTTCGCCCTCGACTTCGGCCCGCCCGAGTACACGGCCCTGGCCCTGCTCGGGATCCTGCTGGTGGCGACCATCAGCAACGGCAACAAGGCCAAGGCGCTCATCGCCGCCTGCTTCGGGCTGCTGCTGGCCACGGTGGGCCGGGACGTCTTCACCGGGGCCGAGCGGCTGACCTTCGGCAACCTCAACCTCGCCGACGGCATCGACTTCGTGCCCGTCGCGATGGGCCTGTTCGGCCTCGGCGAGATCCTGCACAACCTGGAGGAGCGCCACCGGGCAGCCAAGGCCCCCGACAAGGTCTCGAACGTCTGGCCCTCCCGGGCCGACCTCAAGCAGTCCTCCGGGGCCATCGGCCGCGGGTCCGTCCTGGGCTTCTTCCTCGGCATCCTCCCCGGCGGCGGCGCCACGATCTCCTCGATGGCCGCCTACGCGATGGAGAAGAAGCGCGCCAAGCAGCCCGAGCGGTTCGGCCGGGGGGCGGTCGAGGGCGTCGCCGGGCCCGAGACGGCCAACAACGCCGCGGCCACCAGCTCCTTCATCCCGCTGCTCACCCTGGGCATCCCGGCCAACGCCACGATGGCCCTGATGTTCGGCGCCCTGCTGATCCAGGGCGTCACGCCCGGCCCGCAGCTCGTCCAGCAGGACCCGGAGCTGTTCTGGGGCGTCGTCAACTCGATGTACATCGGCAACATCCTGCTGCTGATCATGTCGATCCCGCTGATCGGGATCTTCGTGCGCATCCTGCGGGTCCGGGGCGCCATCCTGGCGCCCATCACGGTCCTCATCACGATGCTGGGCGCCTACACCATCAACAACTCGATGTTCGACGTCATGCTGGTGGTCGTGTTCGGCGCGGTCGGCTACCTCATGAAGAAGTACGGGTTCGAACCGGGCCCGCTGGTGCTGGCCTTCGTCCTCGGCTCCCTGCTCGAATCCAACCTGCGCCGGTCCCTGCTGGTCTTCGAGGGGGACGCCAGCGGGTTCTTCACCCGGCCCATCTCGGCGACCCTGCTGCTGCTGTTCGTGCTGGTCGCCGTTCTGCCCCTCGTCCAGTCCGCCGTGCGGCGCCGTCGGTCCCCGGAATCCTCCGCGGAGTCCGCCGACGACGCCGACCGCACCCCCGTCAAGGAGAACGCATGAGCATCCTCGTTGGTTACGTCCCCACCCCCGTCGGAGAGGCCGCTCTCCGGGCGGCCGTCGAGGAGGCCCGCCTCCGCGAGGAGCCGCTGCTGGTCGTCAACTCGGTCCGGGAGGGCGCCCTGGCAGACCCGACCGTGGCCTCCGACGACGACCTCCGGCGCGTCACGGACGCGGCGGCCGCCGCCGGGGTGGCCTGCACCGTCCTGCAGCCGTCCCACCGCAGCGACCTGGCCGAGGAGATCCTCGACCTGGCCCGCGAGCACGACGTCTCCCGGATCGTCATCGGGCTGCGCCAGCGCACGCAGGTGGGCAAGTTCATCATGGGCTCCCACGCCCAGCGGATCCTGCTGCAGGCCGACCGCCCGGTCCTGGCCGTCAAGGCCCCCGACGCGCACCTCTGAGCACCCGCGGCCGCCCCCGAGGTGCCGCTGCCGGCCCGCGCCGGCAGCGGCACCTCGTCCGTTCCCCGGGTCAGGCGCTCTCGCGCCGCACGAGCTCGCCCACGACGTGCTCCACCCGGGGGGCGTCGCCGCTGAGCGCGATGTCCGCGGCCGTCTCCCCGATCTCCTCCAGCGGGAAGCGGACCGTGGTCAGCGCCGGGGAGAAGTCCCGCAGGTTCGGGATGTCGTCGAACCCGGCCACCCAGAGGTCCTGCGGCACGTGCAGCCCCGCGTGCCGCAGGGCCGCGATCGCGCCGAGCGCCATGACGTCGTTGGCGGCGACGAGCGCGAGCCCGCGCAGGCCCTCGGCACCGAGGCGCCCCACGAGGTCGCGGATCGACTCGTAGCCGCCCTCACTGTCGAAGCCGTGTACGGTCTCCACCTCGGCCGTCAGCCCCGCCCTGGTCAGGGCCGCCCGGAACCCCGCGCGCCGCTCGGCCGCCGTGGTGAGATCGTCCGGCCCGCCGAGGAAGGCGAACCGGGTCCGCCCGGCCGCGACCAGCATGCCGGTCAGGTCCATCCCCGCGCTGCGGTTGTCGATCGTGACCGCCCCGGCGCCCTCCAGCCAGTCCTGGCCGATGGTCACCACGCGGCCGCCGTTCTTCTGGTAGCGCTCGAGCTCCGCGAGCAGCCGCGGGTCGATGCTCTCCCGGCGTGAGCCGGCCATGATGATGGCGTCGGTGCGGTGGGCGGCGAAGGCGGACACCGCGTCGAGCTGGTCGGTGCCGCTGGTGGCGGCCAGCAGCAGCTGGTGCCGGTGGGCCCGGGCCCGGCGCTGCACCCCCTTGGCGATCGAGGAGAAGTAGGGGTCGGCGATGTCGTGCACCACGAGCCCGACGAGCTCGGTGGTGGAGCGGGCCAGCGCCTGGGCCTGCGCGTTGGCCACGTAGCCGAGGGTCTCCGCGGCCAGGCGCACGCGCTCCGCGATCTCCTCCGCCGGCCGCCGGTCCGAGCCGTTGAGCACCCGGGAGGCGGTGGCCAGGGACACCCCGGCCTCCCGCGCCACCTGGGACAGGGTCACTGCGCTCATCGTGCGGTCCTGCTTCCTCCCCGCTGCCGTCGGGCCTCTGGTGTCACCGGTCGTGAAGTCCGCGCCGGGAATGTGTTGACAGTCACACTGGAGCAACTCTAGAGTGGAAAGCGCTTTCCTGCAAATCTCCCAACCGTTTGGAGTGGACGATGTCCCAACCCCGAGTCCTACGCATCGCCATGAACGGCGTCACCGGCCGCATGGGCTACCGGCAGCACCTGCTGCGCTCGATCCTGCCCATCCGGGACCAGGGCGGGATCACGCTGCCCGACGGCAGCCGCGTCACCGTCGAGCCGATCCTCGTGGGCCGCAGCGCCGCGAAGCTCGAGGAGCTGGCCCGCCGGCACGGGGTCGAGCACTGGAGCACCGATCTCGACGCCCTCATCGCCGACCCCACGGTGGACATCGTCTTCGACGCCTCCATGACCAGCCTGCGAGCGAGCACCCTCCGGAAGGCCATGTCCGCCGGCAAGCACGTGTTCACCGAGAAGCCGACCGCCGAGACGCTGCGGGAGGCCGTGGAGCTCGCGCGCGTCGGCCGGGAGAGCGGGGTGACCGCCGGGGTGGTCCACGACAAGCTCTACCTGCCCGGGCTGGTGAAGCTGCGCCGGCTGGTGGACGAGGGCTTCTTCGGCCGGATCCTCTCCGTGCGCGGGGAGTTCGGCTACTGGGTCTTCGAGGGCGAGCACCAGGAGGCCCAGCGCCCCTCGTGGAACTACCGGCGCGAGGACGGGGGCTCGATGACCACGGACATGTACTGCCACTGGAACTACGTCCTGGAGGGGATCGTGGGCCCGGTGCGGTCGGTCACCTCCACGGCGGTGACGCACATCCCCGCCCGCTGGGACGAGCAGGGCCACGAGTACCCGGCCACCGCCGACGACGCCGCCTACGGCGTCTTCGAGTGCGAGACGCCCGCCGGGGACCCCGTGATCGCGCAGATCAACTCCTCCTGGGCCGTGCGCGTGTACCGCGACGAGCTCGTGGAGTTCCAGGTGGACGGCACGCACGGCTCGGCCGTCGCCGGGCTGACCAAGTGCGTGGCCCAGCAGCGCGCCCACACGCCCAAGCCGGTGTGGAACCCGGACCTGCCCGTCACCGAGTCCTTCCGGGACCAGTGGCTGGAGGTGCCCGCCAACGCCGAGCTGGACAACGGCTTCAAGGCGCAGTGGGAGGAGTTCCTCGCCGACGTCGTCGCCGGGCGCGAGCACCGCTTCGGTCTGCTCTCGGCCGCCCGCGGCGTCCAGCTCGCGGAGCTGGGCCTGCAGTCCTCGGCCGAGCGCCGCACCGTCGACATCCCGGAGCTGGAGCTCACCCCGGAGGCCGGCGAGGACGCGGACCGGGCGGCGGACCCCGAGACCGCCGGAGCGCTCCGGTGACCGCCGTGCACCTGCCGGACGGCACCGGCTCCCGCACCGAGCACGTGCTCTCCGAACCGGGGGCCTGGACCCGCCCGCAGGCCCCGATCGGCTCGCGCAGGGCCTATGCCGCGGCGCACGTCGTCCCGCACGTCCTCGGGGACAACACCCCCGGGGCGCCGGCGCAGCTGGACTGGGACGCGACCCTGGGCTTCCGCCACGACGTCTGGTCCTACGGGCTGGGCGTGGCCGACGCCATGGACACCGCCCAGCGGGGCATGGGCCTGGACTGGCCTGCCACCCAGGAGCTGATCCGCCGCTCCACCGCCGAGGCGGCCGCCGCGCTGACCGCCGGGCACGCCGGCCTGCGGGGCCGCACGGTGCGCGACCTCATCGCGTGCGGAGCCGGCACGGACCAGCTGGACCCGGCCGGGATCGTCCCGGGCGAAGCCGGGCTGCAGGCCGTCGAGGCCGCCTACCGCGAGCAGCTGGCGGTCGTGGAGGGCGCCGGGGCCAAGGTCGTGCTGATGGCCTCCCGGGCGCTGGTCCGCGCGGCGCGCGGCGCGGAGGACTACCTGCGGGTCTACACCGGCCTGCTCGACGAGGTCCGGCACCCGGTGGTCCTGCACTGGCTCGGCACGATGTTCGACCCGGCCCTCACCGGGTACTGGGGCAGCGAGGAGGTCGAGACCGCCACGGAGACGTTCCTGCAGCTGATCCGGTCCCGCCCGGAGAAGGTCGACGGCGTCAAGGTCTCCCTGCTGGACGCCGGGCACGAGACCCGGCTGCGGGCGGCGCTGCCGGACGGGGTCCGCCTCTACACCGGGGACGACTTCAACTACCCCGAGCTCGTCCACGGCGACGGCACTCGGCACTCCGACGCCCTGCTGGGCATCTTCGCCGGCATCTACCCGGCCGCCTCCACCGCGCTGCAGGCCTACGACGCCGGGCAGCCGGACCGGGCGCGGGCGATCCTCGACTCCACGGAGGCCCTCGGGCGCCACGTCTTCGGCGCCCCGACCTTCTACTACAAGTCCGGCATCGCCTTCCTCTCCTGGCTCAACGGGCACCAGCCCGGCTACCAGATGGTCGGCGGTCTCCACTCCGGGCGCTCGGTGCCGCACCTCGTGCGGGTCTTCGAGCTGGCCGACCGCGCCGGGCTGCTGCTCGACCCCGAGCTGGCGGCCCGGCGGATGGACGCCTTCCTGGACGTCGCCGGAGCCGGGGCCCCGGCCCTGGTCCCCGCCGGCGGCACGGGAGGTGCGGCGTGAGCGCGGACTTCCAGCTGTCGCTGAACACGGGCACCACCCGCCGGCTGAACCTGCAGCAGGCCGTCGACGCCACGGCCCGGGCCGGGCTCGGACACATCGGCGTGTGGCGCGACCGCGTGGCCGAGGCCGGCCTGGAGGAGGCGGCGCGGATGATCTCCCGCGCCGGCCTGCAGGTCTCCAGCCTCTGCCGGGGCGGCTTCCTCACGGCGGCCGACGAGGCGGGGCAGCGGGCGGCCCTCGAGGACAACCGGGCCGCGATCCGCGAGGCCGCGGCCCTGGGCACCGGCGAGCTGATCATGGTCGTCGGCGGTCTGCCCGCCGCCGCCCACGTCCTCGGCGGCACCGGCGACCGCGGCGACAAGGACCTGGCGGCCGCCCGCGCCCGCGTGGCCGACCGGCTGGCCGAGCTCGTGCCCTTCGCCCGGGAGCACGGGGTCCGCCTGGTGCTCGAGGCGCTGCACCCCATGTACGCCGCGGACCGGGCCGTGCTCTCCACCCTGAAGCAGGCGCTGGACTACGCCGCCCCCCATCCCCCGGAGGCCGTGGGCGTGGTGGTCGACACCTTCCACGTGTGGTGGGACCCCGAGCTGGAGGCGCAGATCGCCCGGGCCGGGGCCGAGGGCCGGCTGGCGTCCTACCAGGTGTGCGACTTCAACCTGCCGATCGCCGCCGACGCCCTCCTCTCCCGCGGGATGATGGGCGACGGGGTGATCGACTTCGCCACGATCGGCCGCTGGGTCGCCGCCGCGGGCTACACGGGCCCGGTGGAGGTGGAGATCTTCAACCAGGAGATCTTCGACCGGGACGCCGACGTCACGCTCGCCGTGATGAAGCAGCGCTGGGCGTCCCTCGTCCTGCCGTCCCTGACGGGCGAGCCCGCTCGTGCCCCCGCCTGAGGACGGCGGACGCCCCCGGGTGGTCGTGGCGCCGGACAAGTTCAAGGGCACGCTCACGGCCCCCGAGGCGGCCGAGGCCCTCGCGGCCGGGGTCCGGCGGCACTGGCCCGGGGCCCGGATCAGCACGGTCCCGCTCGCCGACGGCGGCGAGGGCACGGTGGACGCCGCCGTGGCGGCCGGTGCGCAGCTGCGCCGGACGCCGGTCCGGGGCGCGCTCGGGTCCCGCGTGCGGGCGCGCTGGGCGCTGCGCACGGCCGAGGACGGCAGCACCACCGCGGTGGTCGAGTCCGCCGAGGCCGCCGGGCTCGACCAGGTCCGGCCGAGCCCGGCCACGGCCCGTGCGGCGCACAGCTACGGCTGCGGCCAGCTGATCCGGGCGGCGCTGGACGCCGGGGCCTCGGACGTCGTGGTCGCCCTGGGCGGCTCGGCGATGACCGACGGGGGCTCCGGCGCCCTGCGGGCGCTCGGGCTGGAGGTGCTCGACGACGGCGGCGCTCCCGTGCCGCTGGGCGGCGCCGGCCTGCTGCGGGCCGCCCGGCTGAACACCTCCGGGCTGGACCCCCGGCTGCGGTCGGTGCGGCTGCGGCTGGCGGTGGACGTCCGGAACCCCCTGTACGGGTCCGCCGGCGCCGCCCACGTCTTCGCGGGGCAGAAGGGTGCCGACGCCGGAGCCCGCGCCGAGCTCGACGCCGCGCTGCGGCGCTGGGCCGCCCTGCTGGCCGGCACGCCCGGGACCCGGCCCTTCCGGGTCCCGGGCGCGGGAGCCGCCGGCGGATTCCCGTCCGGCTTCCTGGCCCTGACGCCCGCCGTGCTGGAGGGGGGCTTCGAGCTCGTGGCCGCGCTCGTGGGTCTCGAGGAGCGCCTGCGGGGGGCCGACCTGCTGCTGGTCGGGGAGGGCTCGCTGGACGAGCAGTCGCTGCAGGGCAAGGCGCCGCTGGCCGCCGCGGCGCTGGCCGCGGCCCGGGGCATCCCCGTCGTGGCGGTCGCCGGGCGGCTGTCCCTGTCCGCCCGGCAGCTGCGCGAGGCCGGCGTCGGGGCCGCCGCGTCCCTCGTGGACGTCGCCCCCTCCGAGGACGCGGCCCGGGCGCGGGCGAGCCACTACGCGGGGCCGGCCGTGGCCGCGGCCCTCCGGCAGCTCGACCGCGCGCCGTCCCGGGGCGGGGGCGACGCGCCGGTCCGGACGCACGACGACATGACCGGATCCATCCGCCATTGTGGTTGACGTCACACTGCGCGACCTCTAGCCTTGAGGGCAATGCAGATGTGGAAAACGCTTTCCCACCCGTTCCGAGGAGAGACCGATGACAACGAGGCACATCCACACCGAGCCGCTCCGGGCCTCCCGGCCGCGGTTGCGCCGAGGGGCGGTCCCGGTATGAGCGCCGTCGAGGAGATCACCCGGAAGGGCCTGCCCGGGGGCCGCGGGAAGCGCGCGGCGGCCGGCCGGCAGGGATCCCGCGCCGACCGGCGGGACAACAAGGCGGCGGCGGTGTTCCTGGCGCCCTGGATCGTGGGGCTCGTGGTCATCACCCTCGGCCCCATGCTGATGTCGCTCTACCTCTCCTTCACCGACTACAACCTGATGCGCTCCCCGGACTGGATCGGCCTGGAGAACTTCTCCCGGATGCTCGAGGACGCGCGGCTGCACAACTCCTTGAAGGTGACCTTCACCTACGTGTTCGTGGGGGTCCCGCTGCAGCTGGCGCTCGCCCTGGCGATCGCCATGGTCCTGGACCGGGGCCTGCGCGGCCTGGCGTTCTACCGCTCGGTCTTCTACCTGCCGTCCCTGCTCGGCGCCTCCGTGGCGATCGCGATCCTGTGGAAGCAGCTGTTCGGGACCAGCGGGCTTGTCAACCAGGTGCTGGCCCTCGTCGGCATCGAGGGCATCGGGTGGATCTCGGACCCCCGCACGGCCCTCGGCAGCATCATCCTGCTGCACGTGTGGACCTTCGGGGCCCCGATGATCATCTTCCTGGCGGGCCTGCGGCAGATCACCACCATGTACTACGAGGCGGCCTCCATCGACGGCGCCGGCAAGGTCACGCAGTTCCTCCGGATCACGCTGCCCCTGCTGAGCCCCATCATCTTCTTCAACCTGGTGCTGCAGATCATCCAGGCGTTCCAGTCCTTCACCCAGGCCTTCATCGTCTCCGGCGGCCGGGGAGGGCCCTCCGACTCGACGATGTTCTTCACGCTGTACCTCTATCAGACCGGCTTCGGCCAGTTCGACATGGGCTACGCCGCGGCCATGGCCTGGCTGCTGCTCGTCATCATCGGGGCGTTCACCGCTCTCAACTTCATCGCGTCTAAGTATTGGGTGTTCTACGATGACTAACTCGACAATCGCCTACGACCCCGCCCCGACGGCCGAGCAGGACGCCGCCCCGGCCCCGACGGAGGGCGCGGCGAACCGCCGGTCCCGCGGCCCCGGCGGCCGGGGGCGGATCCGCTCCCTGCTCAAGCACCTGGCGCTGATCCTCACGGGCGGGGTGATGATCTACCCGCTGCTGTGGATGCTGGCCAGCTCCCTGCGCCCCAACGACATCATCTTCCGCGAGCCGGGCATCCTGCTCGAGACCTTCGAGAGCGCCAACTACACGGACGGGTGGACCGCCCTGTCCAGCCCGTTCAGCGTGTACCTGTTCAACTCCGCGGTCGTGGTGCTCGGGTGCATCGTGGGCAACCTGGTCTCCTGCTCGATGGCCGCCTACGCCTTCGCCCGGCTGGAGTTCCGCTTCAAGAAGCCGGCCTTCGCCCTGATGCTCCTCACGATCATGCTGCCGTTCCACGTGGTGATCGTGCCGCAGTACATCATGTTCTCCCAGATCGGGTGGGTGAACACCTTCTGGCCGCTGATCGTGCCGAAGCTGCTCGCCACGGACGCGTTCTTCGTCTTCCTCATGGTCCAGTTCATCCGCGGCATCCCGCGGGACATGGACGAGGCGGCCCGGATCGACGGCGCCGGCCACGCCCGGATCTTCGGGCAGATCATCCTGCCGATGATGGTCCCGGCCCTGGCCACCACCACGATCTTCACGTTCATCTGGACCTGGAACGACTTCTTCAGCGCCCTGATCTACCTGACCGACCCGAACATGTTCACCGTCCCGGTGGCGCTGCGCGCCTTCGTGGACGCCACCGGGGAGTCCTCCTGGGGCTCGCTGTTCGCGATGTCGATCGTGTCCCTGCTGCCGGTGTTCATCGCCTTCCTCGTGGGACAGAAGTTCCTCGTCAAGGGCATCGCCACCACCGGCATCAAGTGACCCGCCCGGGCTCCGTGCCGCCGGGACCGCCGGCACGGAGCCCCACCGAAGACCACCCACCCCAGCAGAAGGAGCACTCGATGCGCAGCGCAGACCCCACCGGCCCGGACGGCACGGCACCGCGGGAGGGGCGGACCCGCTACCTCCTGGTCGGCACCGGCCACCGGTGCGAGATGTACCTCCGCTCGCTGCTGGACGACCACGCCGACGTCGCCGAGCTGGTGGCGGTGGGCGACAGCAACCCCGGGCGGGCCGAGCACTACCGCCGGCTGGTCGAGGAGACCGCAGGAGTGCCGGTCCAGGTCTTCGACCCCGCGGCGCTCACCCGCACGATCCGCGAGCAGGCCATCGACCGGGTCGTGATCACCACCCCCGACGCCACCCACGCCGACTACATCTGCGAGACCCTGCGCGCCGGCGCGGACGCCGTCGTCGAGAAGCCCCTGACCATCGACGCGGAGGGCTGCCGCCGCGTCACCGCGGCCGTGGAGGAGACGGGCCGGCACGTGGTGGTCACGTTCAACTACCGCTACTCCCCGCGCAACACCGCGCTCAAGGACGTCGTGCAGTCCGGGGCGCTCGGCACGGTCACCTCCGTGGACTTCAGCTGGGTGCTGGACACCGTCCACGGCGCCGACTACTTCCGCCGCTGGCACCGGCAGAAGCAGAACTCCGGCGGGCTGCTGGTGCACAAGTCCTCCCACCACTTCGACCTCGTCAACTGGTGGCTGGCCGACGCCCCGGAGCGGGTCTACGCCTCCGGCGGCCTCCGCTTCTACGGGCGGGACAACGCCGAGGCCCGCGCGCGGGCCGGCGCCCCCCGTGCCGCCGGACCGGACGGCGACCCCTTCGCCCTGGACCTGCGCTCCGACGAGCGGCTCAGCCGGCTCTACCTCGACCACCAGCACCACGACGGCTACCGCCGGGACCAGGACGTGTTCTCCGACGGGATCACCATCGAGGACAACCTCGCGCTCGTGGTCGACTACGCCCGCGGCGCCACCCTGTCCTACTCACTCAACGCCCACTCGCCCTGGGAGGGCTACCGGGTGGCCGTCAACGGCACCGAGGGCCGGGCCGAGCTGGAGGTCGTGGAGCGCGCGGCCGTGCTGCCCGCCGCCGGCGGGACCCCGGTGGACCCCTCGGTCACGGCCGGGGCGGAGCAGGGCGGGGCCCGGCGGCGCGGCGAGCGGCTGGTCGTCCAGCGGCACTGGGGGACCGCCGAGGAGGTGCCCGTCCGCAACGGCTCCGGCAGCCACGGCGGCGGGGACCGGCTCCTGCTCGCCGACGTGTTCCGGGGACCGGGGGAGGACCCCTACGGCCGGCCCTCCGGCTACCGCGACGGCGTGGCGGCCGTGTCCGTGGGCATCGCCGGCAACCGCTCCCTCGAGACGGGCGCACCGGTGCGGATCGCCGACCTGGACCTCGGCAGCACCGCCGCGGACCGGCGCAGCGGAGTCCCGGCATGACCCGGGTGGTGGTCACCGGCGGGTCCGGCCGGCTCGGGCGCAGCGTCGTCGCCGGGCTGGCGGAGGCCGGCTACGACGTCGTCAGCGTCGACCGCGCCCTGCCGCCCGAGGCGCAGCGGGCGGCCGCGCACCGGGCCGTCGAGCACCGGGCCGCCGAGCTCACCGACCCCGGGGCCACGCTCGCGCTGATGCGCGCGGAGCGCCCGGACGCGGTGGTCAACCTCGCGGCCATCGCCGTGCCCTTCAGCGCCCCCGAGCACGTCATCCTGCAGACCAACGCCGTGATCGCCCACACCGTGGCCGAGGCCGCCACCGAGGCCGGGGCCCGCCGGATCGTGATGGCCAGCAGCCCCACCGTGCTGGGCTACGGCTCCCCGGCCGGCTGGCTGCCGCCCGCCCTCCCGCTGACCGAGGACACCCCGCCGCGGCCGTGGCACGCCTACGGGCTGTCCAAGCACGTCGCCGAGCAGGTCGCGCAGATGTTCGCCGCGGCCCGCGGCGGGAGCGTGCGCTACGCCTCCTTCCGCCCCTGCTACGTGATCGCCCCCGAGGAGTGGGCCGGCGCGCCGACCCAGCAGGGGCACACCGTGCGCGAGCGCCTGGACGACCCGGCGCTGGCCGCGCCGGCGCTGTTCAACTACGTGGACGCCCGGGACGTCACCACCTTCCTCGAGGCGCTGCTCGAGGGGATGGGCGCCGTCCGCAACGGGGACACCTTCTTCGTGGGCGCCGCCGACGCCCTGGCCCGGCGCCCGCTGGCGGAGCTGATCCCGCAGTTCGTCCCCGGCAGCGAGGAGCTCGCCGCGGGCCTGACCGGGACGGCGCCGGCCTTCAGCATCGACAAGGCCCGCGAGGAGCTGGGCTGGGAGCCGGCGCGCTCCTGGCGCACCGAGCTCCGCGAGGACGCCGGTGACCCGGTCTCCGGGGAGCTCGCCGGCGCCGGGCGGCACGGGAAGGACACCGCATGAGCATCGCCGCCGTGCACACCGAGCTGATCACCGCCCGGCTGCTGCGCAGCTGGGGCCCCGAGGCCCCGCGCAACCACCTGATCGCCGTCACGGTCGTGGCCGACGACGGCGCCACCGGCACCGGCTTCTCCTGGACCCCGACCATCGGGGCGCGCGCCGTGCAGGCGCTGCTCGACGACGACCTCGCCGCCTTCGTCCGCGGCCGTGACGAGCACCCGGAGGTGCTGTGGGACGACGCCTGGAAGTTCCTGCACGAGGGCGGCACGGGGCTCACCGGCATCGCCCTCGCGGGGATCGACCTGGCCCTGTGGGACCTGCGGGCCCGGCGGGCCGGCCTGTCCGTGCCCGCGCTGCTGGGCCGGCGGCAGCAGGACGTGGCCGTCTACGGCTCCGGCGTGAACCTGCACTACGAGCTCGACGAGCTGCGGGAGCAGGTGCGCCGCTGGGTCGCCGCGGGCTTCGGCGCCGTCAAGATCAAGGTGGGCCGGCCCGACCTGCGCGAGGACGTCGAGCGCGTGGCCGCCGTGCGCGAGCTGCTCGGCCCCGACCGCGGCCTGATGATCGACGCCAACCAGCGCTGGGACCTGCCCACGGCCCGCCGGGCCCTGGACGCGCTGGAGCCCTTCGCGCCCTCGTGGCTGGAGGAGCCGCTGCGCGCGGACGACCTCGAGGGCTACCGCCAGCTGCGACGGTTCAGCCGCGTGCCCATCGCGCTCGGGGAGAACCTGCACAACGTCTACCGGTTCCGGGACTTCATCGCCGCCGGGGCCGTGGACATCGTCCAGCCGAACATCGTACGGGTGGGCGGCATCACTCCCTTCCGGCGGATCGTGGAGCTCGCCCGCACCCACAACGTGGGGATCGCCCCCCACCTGCTGCCGGAGCTCTCGGGGCAGCTGGCGCTGACCCTCGCGGAGCCGACCATGGTGGAGGTGGTCGAGGACGCGGGGTTCGCCGATCTCGGCGTCCTGGCCGGGCCGTCCCCGGTGCGCGTCACGGGGTCACGGCTGGAGCTCTTGGACCGCCCCGGACTCGGCCTGGCGCTGCGGCAGCAGGCGCTGCCCGCCCTGCAGGAGGCCGCGGTCTGACCCCGCCGGCCCCTGGTCACCGGGGGCGTCGGGGGTGCGCCGGGCCTGCTGCCGGGCCCGCAGCAGCGCGTCCGTCTGGCTCGCCCAGCCGAGCCGGTGCTGCTCGAAGCGGGGCACCAGACCGGCGATCGTGAGGACGACGCCGAGCACCACCGTGCCGACGAGCAGGTCGTACGGGGCCCGGCCCCCGAGGAGCGTGAGTCCCATGCCGGCCATCGCGGGGGCCGTCATCAGCACGCCGAGAGCGGCCACCACGTCCGCCAAGGTCATTCTCATCTGCAAACCTCCTCGGCACGAGGCTAGACCTTTGTCCAGTCCGGGGCACAGTGTGCCCCTTGATGACGTGCCGACCACGGACGACGTGCCCGCCCGGGCGGTTCGCGGCGGCCGGCGCGGCGGGGAGGCCGCGCGGGCGGTCCCTCCGCCGCGGGACGGGGGCGGGTCAGCACTCCACGACGTTGACGGCGAGTCCGCCCAGGGCGGTCTCCTTGTACTTGTGGCTCATGTCCTTGCCGGTCTCGCGCATCGTCACGATGACCTGGTCGAGACTGACCCGGTGCGTGCCGTCCCCCCACATGGCCATCTTGGCGGCGTTGATGGCCTTGGCCGCGGCGATCGCGTTGCGCTCGATGCACGGGATCTGCACCAGGCCGCCGATCGGGTCGCAGGTCAGCCCGAGGTTGTGCTCCATGGCGATCTCGGCGGCGTTCTCCACCTGGGCGGGCGTGCCGCCGAGGACCTCCGCCAGGCCGGCGGCGGCCATCGAGGAGGCGGACCCCACCTCGCCCTGGCAGCCGACCTCGGCCCCGGAGATCGAGGCCTGCTCCTTGTAGAGCACCCCGACCGCCCCGGCCGTGAGCAGGAACCGGACCACGAGGTCCTGCCGGGCGGCCTCGAGCGCCTCCGGGCCCTCGGCGGCGGCGGCCCGGGCCGCGGGGGAGTAGTGGGTGGCGTAGAACAGCACCGCCGGGATGATGCCGGCCGCCCCGTTGGTGGGGGCGGTGACCACCCGGCCGCCGGAGGCGTTCTCCTCGTTGACCGCCAGGGCCACGAGGTTCACCCACTCCGGCCAGAAGCCCGGGTCCCGGTCCGGGTCCTCGGTGCGCAGCCGCCGGTGCCACTCCGGGGCGCGGCGGGCGACGTCCAGCCCTCCGGGCAGCGGGCCCGTGCGCCGGAGGCTGGAGTCCTTGCACTCCTCCATCACGGCCCAGATGTGCAGCAGCTGCTCCCGGATCTCGTCCTCACGGCGCCACGTCCGCTCGTTGGCCAGCATCACCTCGCTGATCGGCCGGCCGGTGCCCGCGCAGTGGCCCAGCAGCTCCCGGGCGGTGCGGAAGGGGTGGGGCACCTGTGCGCTGGCGGCCTCCAGCTCGGCCGCGGCGGTGTCCTCCTCGCCCTCCCGGACGATGAACCCGCCGCCCACGGAGAACCAGGTCTCGCCGGCGAGCACGGTTCCGTCCGCGTCGAGCGCCTGGAAGCGCATGCCGTTGGTGTGCCGCTCCAGCACGGTCAGCGGGTGCTGCACCATGTCCGCGACGCCGTAGCGGAGGTCCCTGCGGTGCCCGAGGGCCGCGCACAGCCGCAGCCTCCCGGTGCCGGCGATGTCGGCCAGCCGCTCCTCCACCTCGTCGGGGCGGACCTGCTCCGGGTCGTAGCCCTCCAGACCCAGCAGGATCGCGGTGAACGTGCCGTGGCCGCGACCGGTGGCGGACAGCGACCCGTAGACGTCCACGCGCAGGTCGGCGGTGCGCTCCAGGAGGTCCTGGGCGACCAGGGTCCCGGCGAAGCGGCGGGCGGCGCGCATGGGCCCGACGGTGTGCGAGCTCGAGGGGCCGATGCCCACGGTGAACAGATCGAAGACGCTGATGGCCATGGTGGTGCTCCAGAACAGAGTGGCGGCCCCGGGACGGGGTGGACGGGATGACGGGAGGGCGTCGGCCGCTGCGCTGCGGCCCGGCTCCCCTGCTGGACGACGGCCGGCGGCGGCTGCCGCACCGGACCGGGTGTGACTCGCACGGGCCCACCGGCGGCGTCCGCGGCATGCGCTCGGGGGACGACGGCGGGTTCTCCGGGGAGGTCTCGCCGCGGACGGGTCGGCCTCCAACGGAGGCGGTGTCCCCGCGGACGCCTCCGGCGGCACGGGCGCGCCCCGGTGCGGTCGCGGCGGGCCGAGGTGGTCGTCATCGAGGAACTCCGGGCTTCTGCGCGGTGGGCTCGCGCGGTCTGCGGGTTCCTCCCCGATCTGTTGCACGGCCTGAGAGTTTCCGCCGCACCCGGAGGGGGTGCGGCTTGCTCCGTCGGCGAGCGCGGACCAGGCCACGCTACTTTCCAGAGGTGCCTCGGCGCGGCGGTGCTTGGGCCTGAGAGTTTCCCGGGGAGGAATTGCTCCTACGGCGCCCGATCGGTGTGGCCGAGCGGGTCTCTCCCGCCGCGCGTCGATGGCGGCAGTCGTGTGACTGTCAGCACAATCTAGTGGAGGTGGCCGCAGGAGGCAACGGCGCCTGCCCCTCGCGCACCGCGGCGCCGGTCATCGGCGTCTCCCGGGCCGCGGCCGGCCGGGCCACGGCCCGGCGCCGTTCAGCGCTCGAGCGTGGCGGGGCGGTCCCGGCCGCGCACCCGGACGACCGGCCAGCGGGGGTCCACCGACAGCGGCCGGGGCCCGCCGGCGCCCAGCAGCACGGTGTCCTCGATCTTCGCGCCGGGGGCGGAGGGGTTCCACGCGAAGGCCTGGTGCTCGTGCACCCGGTCCGGGACACCGGGGACCAGCCGCGGATCGCGGCCCGCGTAGCCGGCGGGGCCGCCCTGGTGGTGCCGGGTCCACTCCCCGGCGTCGAAGCCGTGGCGCGGATAGGCCCGCTGGAGGATCGGGAGCACGTCCGCGAGCGGCAGCCCGGGGCGCAGGGCGTCCAGGACGTCGGCCTCGACCTCCGCGATCCCCGCCTCCGCGTCGGCCTCCTGCGCGGTGGCGGGACCGAAGCGGACCCAGCGGGTCACGTTGGCGATCAGCCCGCCGCGGCGGGCGCAGACCACGGCCATCGCCCGCCGCCCCAGCGGGGCCGCGGTCGGCAGGGGGTGGCGGTGCGCCAGCCGCTGCGCGCCGCTGCACAGCAGCACGATCGGCTCCGCGCCGCGCCGCACCAGCCCGGCGGACAGCTCGGCGGCGACCTCCCGCTCGGTGCTGTGCGGGGTGGCCCGGCTCAGCACGTCCGTGAGCACGGCGGCGGCGACCCGGCACAGGGCCTCGTAGCGCAGCGTCTCCCCGGGCAGCAGGGACGCGCGGGCGGCCCGGAGCGGGGCCGCGAGACAGTCCTCGGCGAGCACCGCCATCGAGCGGGCGGCGGGGAACCAGCTCTCCGGGGCGGCCGGGGCGGCGTGCCACGGCAGCTCGTGCAGGCGGACGTCGTCGGGCAGCTCCTCGGCCGTGAGCCGGGCCGCCTCGCTGGCGGAGGTCACCACCTCGTCCCCGTCCTGGTGCACCAGCACGGACGCCACCGGCGGGCCGGCGAGGGAGACGTGCACGCGGGCCCCGTCGAGGTACCAGGACACCGCCGTGGCGCTCTCCAGGAGCACGGCGTCCCCGCCGTGCTCCTGGAGCACGCGCAGGACCCCGCGCCGCTTCTCCGGCCGATCGGCGCCCGAGGAGCTCACGCTCCGGGGCTCTCGGCCGGGCCGCGGCTCTCGGCGGCAGCGTCGAGCAGGGCCTGCACCCCGGTGGCGTCCAGGCGGCCGTCCACCACGAGGACGTGCACCGCCCGCTCGAGCGGGGCCTCCGGGCCGGTGGTCACCGGGGCGTCCCAGGCCGGCGCGAGGCCCACCCCCGGATAGCCCGAGACGCGGACGAACCACGGGTCGGTCGACGGCCCTCCGTGGCGCAGGACGAGCGTGGCGGGGCGCCCGGCGAACTCGGCGGAGAAGGCCAGCCACGGGGACACGCTTCCGTGCACGGCGTCCTCGCCCGCGGCGGCCGCGGTGAACACGTCCGCGTCCGTGCAGGCCGGCAGGCGCCAGAAGAACCCGCCGTAGCCGCCGCCGGCGCGCCCGTTGGCCCCCGGGCTGCCCAGCTGCACGGGGCGGTTCCCGGCCGGGGAGAGGCGGAAGCGCAGACCGAGCTCCCAGGCGTGCTCGGTCACGGGGCGGAAGGTCCAGCGGCGCTCCTCGGCCAGGACCGCGGTGCCGTCCGGGCCGGCCCAGGACAGCTCCTCGTCCAGCCGGGTGTCCGTGGCGTGGGCCGCGACGCGGCGGACACGGCCGTGGTCGTCCCGCCACACGTACCGCTGGTCCTCGCGGGTGTAGGTGCGCCCGCCCCAGAAGTTGAGGCCGTCCACGTCCTGCAGGGCGGTGCTCACGCCCAGGTGCCAGACGTGGTCCAGCGGCTGCTGGTCCGTGACGGTGACGCCGCCGAGGGTGCGGACCGGGTGCAGGAACGGGCGCGGCGAGGAGGTCGGGGCGATGCCCTCGCCCGTGCGGACCCGGGCGACCTCGCGGCCCGCCACCACGAAGCGCTCGCCGGTCGCGGCGGGGACCGCCCACGGCGCCCCGATCCCCGTGAAGCCGGACTGCGCCGCAACCGCGCGGGCCGCCCAGTCCTCGACCCCGGGCAGGACGGCGCAGCGGGTCCCGCCCTCCTCGAGCCACCGCACGTGCTCGGGGTCGATCGGCACGGGGTCCGGGGCGGTGCGCACGGCGTCGAGCACCCGCATGAAGGCGCCCGTGGCGGCCAGGGGGCAGAGCAGCGCGGCGCCGTCGCGGCGGGCGGCGATCAGGTTCTCCAGCAGGTTGGTGCGCCCGGAGCTGACGGTCCGCGTGCCCTCCGGCCCGGAGACGGTCAGCTCGTCGCGGGTGTAGTGCAGGACCGCCCGGCCCTCGGTGCCCTCGACGGTGATGAAGGGGTCCTGCTGCTCGGCGGCGCACAGAGTCAGGGCGCACGTGACGGGGACGCCGGACGCGGTGCGGACCCGGACCACCGAGGTGTCGTCGGACTCGATCGCGTTGGCGCGGTACAGCTCGGTGCGCAGCTGTGCGACGTCCTCGGCGCTCCGCGCCCCGGCGATGTGCAGGGCGGTCATGACGGCGTGGGCGAGGGGGTTCGTGACCACCCCGTCCACCACGTCCACACCGCCGATGCGGCGCCGGCCGGCCCAGGGGGAGCGGGTGAAGTAGCCGGTGTCCCGGGACCACAGGCCCGTGGCGCCCACGGCGCGCAGCCGCCCGATCTCCCCGCTCGCCAGCAGCCGGTCGATGAGCCCCAGCGCGTGGGAGCCGATGCTCTGGAAGCCCACCTGGACGAGACGGTCCGCCTCCTCGGCGGCGCCGAGGAGGCGATGGAACTGCTCGAGGTTGGCCACCGGCGGTTTCTCGAGCAGGACGTCGGCCCCCAGGTCCAGGGCCGTCAGGGCGAGGTCGAAGTGGGTGTCGATCGGGGTGGAGACCACCACCACGTCGACGTCGAGTCCTGCGGCCCGCAGCTGCTCCAGGTCGCCGAACATCGGCACGTCGGCCCCGAGCGCCCCGTCGTCGTCGGCGCGCCGGTCGACGGCCGC
Source organism: Kocuria oceani (assembly GCF_029524215.1). Classification (NCBI taxonomy): domain Bacteria; kingdom Bacillati; phylum Actinomycetota; class Actinomycetes; order Micrococcales; family Micrococcaceae; genus Kocuria; species Kocuria oceani. The sequence continues at coordinate 88,251 of NZ_JARAMH010000017.1, forward strand.
GACGAGCCGGACGCCGCCCTCCTCCTCGAGCCGGCGGATGTTCGCCAGGTGCCGCTCCCCGAAGCCCCCGATCCCCACCAGGCAGATCCGGACGGGGACCTTCCCGTGGGCGTCCGCCCGGCGGGGTTCGGCGGTCTGGGCAGGAGCGGTCTGGGCTGGCACGGGATCTCCTCGGACGCGGCGGGAATGCGCTTTCCAACGTATCGGCGGGGCGCCGGTGTGTCAACAGTCACACTTCCCGCCTCGCGGTGGGCGCTGCCGCGCCGCGGAGCCCCGGTCGGCGGACCGGGAGTCCGGGCTCCACCCACGCCCGGGGCGGCCCGGTGGGTCGGGCGGTCCTGTCGACCGCGCGTTCCGCACGGCGGACGACGGCAGCGGGCCCGGCGCCTCTCGTGGAGGTGCCGGGCCCGCTGCCGTCGTCTCGTGGTGCCGGGGGTGGTCAGTCGGGCAGGCGGGTGCCGGTGGTGGTGTCGAAGAGGTGGAGGTGGTCCAGGGTGGGGGTGACCCAGATGGTGGACCCGGCCTTGGGTGGGGTGCGGCCCTCGGCGCGCACGACGATCTCGTGGGCGGCGGGGGCGTCCTCGCCGGTTCCGTCGGTCTCGGCGGTGGGGTCGATCTGCACGATGGTGTTCGCGGCGGTGACCGGGGCGAGGTGGCCGTAGACGAAGGCGTCGGCGCCGAGTTCTTCGACCACATCGGCCACGATCGGCAGCCCCTGCCCCTCGCCGGCGGGGGTGAGGTCCTCGGGGCGGATCCCGACGGTGACCTGGTGGCCGGTCAGTGCCGCCCGCTGGGCGGGGCTCAGCGGGATGGCCAGGGTGCCCAGGCTCACCCCGGTGTCGGTGACCGGGGAGCGGAAGAGGTTCATCGCCGGGGAGCCGATGAACCCGGCGACGAACTCGGTGGCGGGCCGGTCGTAGAGGGCCCGGGGGGTGTCGACCTGCATCAGCACCCCGTCCTTGAGCACGGCGACCCTATCGCCCATGGTCATCGCCTCGACCTGGTCGTGGGTGACGTAGACGGTGGTCACACCCAGGCGGCGGGTGAGGGAGGCGATCTGGGTGCGGGTCTGCACGCGCAGCTTCGCGTCCAGGTTCGACAGCGGCTCGTCCATCAGGAACACCTGCGGGGAGCGCACGATGGCCCGGCCCATCGCCACCCGCTGGCGCTGCCCGCCGGACAGGGCCTTGGGCTTGCGGTCGAGGTAGTCGGTCAGATCCAGGATCTTGGCGGCCTCCTCCACCCGGCGCTTTCGCTCCTCGGCGGGGACCTTGGCGATCTTCAGGGCGAAGCCCATGTTCTCGGCCACGGTCATGTGCGGGTAGAGGGCGT
>NZ_JARAMH010000018.1:0-51545 GCF_029524215.1 Kocuria oceani
GAGCTCCATCGCCGCCTGGCCCGCGGTTACCGCAACCGGGACAACTACCGGCTCCGTATGCTCCTGGCGGCCGGCGGGCTCATCCCCTGATCCCCACTCAATGACCGAAGAGCCAGTTTAAGGCTCGCGCGGTGCGCATGATGCGCGAGCACCAGCAGGACTATCCGTCGCTGACGGTGGCTTGCCAGGAGATCGGTCAGCAACTGGATCTGGGCCGGGAGACGCTGCGCAACTGGGTCCGTCAGGCCGAGATCGACGCCGGGAACCGGGACGGGGTCACCACGGCTGAGACCGAGGAGATCAAGCGGCTGAAAGCCGAGAACAATCGGTTGCGCGAGCCAACGAGATCCTGCGCAAGGCCTCGATTTTCTTCGCGTCAATGTCATCGTAGGAAGTGCCGGCGGGGTTGGCTCGTTTATTCGCTGCCCTCGATCCTGGTGGGCTTGTCCGCAATGTGCCGCCCCGCCGGTCCGGCCTGGCGAGGCCCGGGTGTGGCCTGATAGGAGCGTGCGCTGTTCGGCGTCCGATTGAGGTGTGCCCGCCGGGGGCTCGTCCTGCCTTGCGATCAGGCACGAGGAGCACGCGGAGGTAGCCATGGTCACCGTTGTGGGTATCGACACCCACAAGAACACCCACACCCTGGTCGCCGTGGACGGGCTCGGGCGAAGACGCGCTTTGGAGGTCGACTTGCTGCTGGCCGGTCACCAGGTCGTGCGGGTGCTCACCCGGTTGATGGCTGGAATGCGCCGCGGGGCCAGGCAACGCGGCAGGTCCGATCCGATCGATGCTGAGGCCGTCGCCCGCGTCGCACTGCGGGAGGACGAGCTGCCGACCGCGGTGATGGCCGGCCCGGAACGCGATCTGAAGCTGCTGGCCGACCACCGCCGGTCCATGGTCGCCCGGCGCTCGGCCCTGCAGTCGAAACTGCGATGGTTCCTGCACGAGATTGACCCGGCCATCAAAGTTCCCTCTCGGGCCTTGCCCCGCTACTGCGTCCTGGACTCCCTGCAAGAGCAGCTGGCCGGCAGGGACGGGGTGGTGGTCGAGATCGCCGGGGACATGATCGCCGAGATCATCAGCCTGACCCGGCGGATCAACGAGCTCGAGGCGCGGCTGGGGCGACTGGTGCGCACCGAGTACCCGCATCTGTTGGCCGTGGACGGTCTCGGGGTGCTCGGCGCGGCGACGATTGTCGGGGAGACGGCCGGGGCGGCGCGCTTCCACTCTAAGGACGCCTTTGCCCGGTCCAATGGCACTGCCCCGATCCCGGTCTGGTCCGGCAACAACGAGCGGTTCCGTCTCAACCGCGGCGGCAATCGTATGATCAACACCGCTTTGCACATGGCCGCTGTGACGCAGCAGAGACTGGGCAGCGAAGGAGCGGACTACGTGGCCAAGCAATTGGCCCGCGGCAAGACCCGCACCGAAGCGATGCGCCTGCTACGACGGCGGATCTCGGACCGAGCCTTCGCCGCTCTGCGCGCCGATGAGAGGGCCATGGAGTCACCAACCGATTTCAGGCATCGCCCTGATGCGGAACCAGTTCTCGAGGTTGCTGCTTGACATAGGCGCATCGGGCAACTCGACCCCTGCAATCACTGATCATGGGGTTCATCGACCAGATGAGGGTCGAAGGCTACGCGGTCGAGTCGATCTGCGCGGTCCTGCGTCAGCAGGGCGTGCCGGTCGCCGCGAAAACGTATCGGTCCTGGAAGTAACCCGGCTGGAGGATCGCCGCACGCACCGTGAGCGACGCGGTGGTGGTGGTGGTCATGGACGCCCTGATGGCCACCGTGGGCACCCCGGAGGGCCTCTATGGCCGGCGGAAGATGACCGCCTTGTCAACGCCGAACGAAAATTGACCCCCTATCGCCGAGTGAAATCTGACCCCTCCTCGGTGGTGTAGCGGCGGGTGCGGTAGGACTCTCCGTCCATGGTGAGCACGTGGGCGTGGTGGATGAGGCGGTCGATGGTGGCCGCGGCGATCACGTCGTCGCCGAGGGTGTGGCCCCACTGGGAGAAGGCCAGGTTCGAGGTCACGATGACCGAGCCGTGCTCGTAGCGGTTGGCGATGAGCTGGAAGAAGAGATTGGCGGCCTCGGCCTCGAAAGGGATGTACCCGACCTCGTCGATGATCAGCACCCGGTAGCGGCGCAGCCGGCGCAGTTCCTTCTCCAGGGTGCCGGTGTTGTGGGCGGCGAGTAGGCGGGTGATCCATCCGGTGGCGGTGTCGAAGAACACCGGGTAGGAATGGTTGGCCGCGCAGACCCCCAGGGCGATCGCCAGATGGGTCTTGCCGGTGCCCGGGGGCCCGAGCAGCACGACGTTCTCGGTCCGGGGCACGAAGGTCGTCGTCGCCAGGTGCGCCAGCAGCTCGTTCTCCCGGGCGGCCAGCACACTGGGGTCGAAGTCCTCGAGGGTCTTGATCTGTGGGAAGTGGGCCCCTGCGATCCGCAGCCGATTGCCGTTGGCGGTGCGGGTGGCGACCTGCCGGCCCAGCACCGCGGCCAGGTACTGCTCGTAGGACCAGTGCTCGGTGCGGGCCTGGGCGGCCAGGGGGCCGGCCAGTTCGGCGATCTGTGGGGTCTTCATCGCCCGGCACAGGTAGCCGATCTCCTTGGCCGGGTCGGTGGACGGGTTCATGAGGCTCTCCTGATCAGTTGGTCGTAGACGGCCAGATCCCGGGTGGGCACGGTGAATTCCCTAGGCCCTGCGGCCCGGGTCGGGCGCTGCTGGTAGGCCGCACGGGCTGCGGCGGCCGCGGCCATGTGCACCGGGTCGGTGACGGTGCCAGTTCCCGCCCACAGCCGGGCATGGCAGGCCACCTCGCGCCCGGCGGTGGTCGCGGTGACGGTGTGGTGATCGGCGCGCACGCTCACGATCCGCCCGATCGCATCGGGGTGGATGGAGTAGTCGACCCCGGCCAGGCGCAGGTGGTAGTCCCGTCCCAGCCGGGTCGTGCTGCTCAGGCCCGTGGCCGGGGCCACCGGCGGCAGTGCCCCCATCGCGGCCCGATCGGCCTCGAGCACCTCGAGGGGTCGGGCGCCCAGGGCGCGGACCTTCCGCCGGTTGGCCACCTCGTCCAGCCAGTCCTGCAGCTGAGCGTTGAAGTCGGCCGGGGAGGAGAACGTGCGTCCGGGCAGGAACGAGGTGCGCTGGTACCCGTTGGCTCGCTCGACCATGCCCTTGGTCTCGGGGTCGTAGGGGCGGGCCTGCCAGATCCGGGTGCCCAAGGTCCCGGCGAATGCGGTCGTGGCCGGGGCCAGGCGCCGGTGGGCGCCGAGACCGGCCTCGTTGTCCCACAGCAGCATCCTCGGCACCGCGCCGAGCTGTTCCAGCAGCACGTACATGCCCTCGAGGATGTCCCCGCCCGCCCGCGAGGGCAGCATCACCGCCATCAAGAACCTCGAGTGCGCGCAGATCATGCTCAGCACCGGGAACGACCGGGCCACCTCGTGCTCGTCGGGCACCACCGGCGGCGGGAACCACAGATCGCACTGGATCACCTCCCCAGCACCCCAGCGCACCCGGTCCACCGGATCCGGTGGGGCGTAGCGCGGCCGCAGCTGCGCAACCTTGGCCCGCAGCACCGAGGCCGAGTGCTCCCACCCGATCCGCTGGCCGATCACCGACGCCGGCATCGTCGGGAACTCCCGCAGCAGGGCCTCGATCCCCGGCACGAACGGGTCCACGATCGAGCCGGCCGGAGCGCGTTCGTACCTCGGCGGCACATCACTGGCGATCGCTGCCCGCACCGTGTTCCTGGCCAACCCCAGCTGCCGCGCAATCGCCTTGATCGGCATGCCCTCCGCCCGGTGCAACCGGCGGATCTCGGCCCAGTCCTCCACACTGATCACTCCCTCAGCATCACCGCCGAGGGGTCAATATTCGCTCGGCGCCCGAGGGTCAGTATTCAGACGGCATCGACACGCCTACCTGCGCCGGTCCGGGCTGGTGTTGGCCCACTGCACGGTGGACCGTCTGATGCGCACCCTTGGGTTGGCTGGGGTGGTCCGCGGCAGGCGGGTGCGCACCACGATCCCGGCCAAGGATGGGACGCGGGCGTCGGATCTGCTCAACCGCAACTTCACCACCGCGGCCCCGAACACCGTGTGGGTGGCCGATTTCACCTACGTGCGCACCTGGGCCGGGTCCGTCTACGTCGCCTTTATCGTGGACGTCTTCGCCCAGCGGATCGTGTCCTGGAACGCGGCCAGCACGCGCACCACGGATCTGGTGCTGACCTGGCTACGAATGGGCCGGTGGGACCGCACCCGGCATGGGCTTGTGCTGCCGGATGGGCTGATTCATCACCACGACGCCGGGTCGCAATACACTGCGTTGCGCTTCACCGAACACCTGGGGCTGGAGAGCATGGCGCCGTCGATCGGCTCGGTCGGGGACGCCTACGACTCCTGCCTGATGGAGTCGATCATCGGTCACGGCAAGACAGAATGCATCCGCTCGGGCCCGTTCGTGAAAGGGCCGCTAAAGACCGTCAGCGACGTCGAGTACTCCATAATGGCGTGGCTCGACTGGTACAACACCCGCTGGCTGCATTCCAGCCTCGGCAACATTCCACCTGCCGAGTTCGAGGCCGCCCACTACGATCAGATCACTGCGTCCCGGTCGGAGGCGCAACCAGTATGAAGACGGCAGGAAAGCTGAGACGGTTCATTTTATGTTTTTGTGTGTTCACGGACGGAAGATGGTCTGCCTGTCGATCCCGCACACGCGAAAGCTACACGAGCAAACTTTGGATTTCTTGGGCTGTGGCCTTGAGCAGGGTGCCAAGTTCGATGCGCAGTTGTTCGGTCATGCGGTGAGCAGGAACTGACACGTTGATGCCATAGCACTTTCCGTTTGGGCTCATCACGGGCGCGGCGACTGACATGACGCCGTCTTCACTTTCTTCCCGGCTTGTGGAGTATCCGATTTGTCGGATCGTTTCGAGGGCACGCTCCAAGACAGCACGGGAGGTGATAGATCCCTTGGTAAGGCCCGGAAGTGTTTCCTGCGGATAGAGCGCATGGAGCTCATCCTGGGTGAGCAGGCTCAACATTGCTTTGCCAGTTGCGGTGCAGTTGGCTGGAAGTCTCGCGCCCCGACGTGAGGAGACTCGAACGGCGCGTTGGCTCTCGATGACTTCGAGGAAGTGCACATTCGAGCTTTCGAGCTCGGCGAAGTGCACCGTCTCTCCAGTGGCCTCGAACAGCCGTTCCAACGCTGGTCGGATCAAAGTGCCCACATCGACATGGCGCTGTATGGCGACAGCGATGGAGCTGAGCGCTTGTCCGGGTTCGTACGCCTTGGTGTCGGGGTTCTTCCGGACGAAACCCCGATAGAGGAGCATTCCCAGTAGTCGATGTGCGGTCGAAGAGGCCACGCCTAAGTATTTGCTCGCGTCCGTGAGCCGAATGCTCGGGCGGGTTTCGAACAGCAACAACAGTCGTAGTGCGTTGTCGACGGACTCGATGGGGTACTGCGGGAGAGGGCCGTACCGGGACGTGTCCTCCGCCGTCTCTGATGAGGGCATGAACTTCATGGTACTGAGCCACGGTGGCCTTGGCAGGTCGGCCGTGGCAGTTGCTTTCAACGCCGCTCGCCAAGGCGTGCCAGTTCATGCCTCCACGCAGTACCCATGTTGAATGCTCCTCCGAGGTCGGGGAGTTCAGCCATGTCGGCCTCGGGCAGGTCGACGAGCTCCCCGCCCGCGGACGTCACCTGGAGGGCCAGGCCGGCTAAAATGTCCACGCTGATCGCCTGCAACACCGCTTGTTCGACAGTCTCGGCCGCACTCGTGAGGCCGTGCCCACGGAGCACCACGATGGGCCTCATCCCCATGGCATCGACCATCTCGGCCGCGAGCCCCCGGTTGCGGATGAGGACTCCACGGGGATAGACGGGCACCCCATTAGCCGCGAGACGGGTTCCGGGGATGTCGAAGGCTCCCACGATGGGGCGAACCGTCAGTCCTGCAAGGTCCGCAGCGACCACTTGCGGAGGATGGGCGTGGACCACGGCCCGGAGGTCGGTACGGCGCCGGTACAGTTCGGTGTGCAGCGGCAGTTCGTTAGGGACCGTGTATCCTCCTCCCAGTTCGCCATCGGCCGCAGGATTGCCGTCGAGGTCTACCAGGCGGATATCTTCGGGCTGGGTGTACGCGAGGCCTCGCTCGTGGGGGCCCCGGCAACGTACCAGAAGGGTGTTCTCGGTGATCCGGAGGCTGATGTGTCCCAGGATGCCGTCGGCCAGGCCTCGGTGCGCCAAGACCCGGCAGGCGCTGGCGATGGTCTCGCGCGCGGCCCCGTGGTTGCGGGGCAAGGGGTTTTCCGAGGTCATGGTGCTCCCATCGGCTGGGTCTCCAGTTGGGGTTCGAGCTTCTCGCGCAATTCCTGAACCGTGGTGCCCTTGGCCATGCCGAGCCGGCAGGCGAGGAGGGCCTTGGGCCAGTTCACGATTGCTGCGCCTCGAAGGGTTGTGCCGTCCGTGGTGTACAGGGCGACGAATCGGCCGTGGACCTGAGGATGTCCGATGACGACATGGTCGACGTTGCCCCCGACGCGTCCAACGACCTGGATCTTCCAGTTGTGCTGGTCGCTCCACACGTACTCGATGGGCGTGTAGGCGCGAGGTTGATCCGGATGCGTGATGTTGTGGGCCACGCATGCGGCCTGCTCGACCGCATTGGTCCAGTGCTCAATCCGGACGTCCTCGCCGTGTTTCTGGTGGCGCCACCGGGCCACGTCACCGACGGCGTACACATTCGCGGCGTCGAGTGCCTGGCAGTACTCGTTGAGCACGACTCCATTGTCCACGAGCAGGCCGGAGGAACTGAGCCAGGAGTCGTTGGGGATGACTCCGATGCCGACCAGGATGGTGGCCGCCGGAACGCTCTCGCCGTTGGTCAGGCGGACGGCGAAGTTGCCCTCCTCGCCCTCGATGGATTCCACGCCGACGCCGAACATGGTGGTGACACCATTGTCTCGATGCAGATCACCGAACCAATGGCCGATCTCAGGATTGAAAATGCGGCTCATGGGTACAGGAACCGGGTCGATGACCGTGACCTCGAGTCCCAAGGAACGGGCAGTGGCTGCCGCTTCGGCGCCGATGAAACCTGCGCCGATGACAACGAGTGCTCCGCCCCGGAGAAGATCCCCTCGTAGTTCGCGGGCGTCTTCGAGCGTGCGCAACACGTGGATCCCCGGGGCTCGGCCCCAAGGCGAGGGCCGCGGATCAGCTCCTGTGGCGACGACCAGCTGGTCGTAGTGAAGGGGCTCGTGCCCTTCCAACTCCAGCAGGTTTTCGGCGATGTCCAGGCCGACGGCGCGGTGTCCCAGCAGAAGTCGGATGCCGTCGGCATCGGCTTGCTCCTGGCTCAGCAGACGGATGGACTCCTCGTCGGCGGATCCTGCCAGGACGGATTTGGACAACGGAGGCTTGTCGTAGGGAAGCTCGGTCTCTTCTCCCACGAGGATGATTTCTCCTTCATATCCTTCCAGGCGGAGCGACTGTGCGGTGCGTACCCCCGCGATGGAGGACCCGACGATGACGACGGTGCCCGCGCTCATGCTTCCTCCACCATGAGTGCGGAAACCGGGCAGCTGCGCGCAGCCTCGGTGACGCGGGCGCGTTCGGACTCGGGAACTTCAGTCTTGAGCAGGACGACGACTCCATCGTCGTCCAGGTCGAAGTAGTCAGAGGCTCCGACAATGCAGTTTGCATACCCCTGACAGGCTTCCAGGTCAGCTTTGACTACAGGCATGGTCACATTCCTTTTTGAGACGGTAGTGCTTTAGCGATTGGAGTTTTTACTCGTCACTCGTCTTCGGCCACGAGCGGTCCGAAGGGGTGGCCGATCATGGCCGAAAACGTGGCGGGGGCCTGCCAAGTCAGAGACTCCAGTTCCAGTGGGCACAGCGTGACCCACTGGCCCGAACGGGGCGACTTAATCAGCAGTCGTGAGCCGTTGCGGGTTTCGATGCGGGTGACCTGGACCTCAGAGAACTCATTGGCGATGACAATCGGCTTGCCGGTGACGTGTTGCTCCAGCCGGTGACGTTCCTCGGCGGCTCGGATCGCCGCGAGGCGATCCTCCTCTTCACCTTCCCATTCCAGTTTCACAGGAAGATCGCCAGGTTCTGCATGCGGATGACCGACTCATCGACCATGATGGTGCGCCGAGCCAATTCCCAACCGGTCGCGGTCCGTCGGAGCAGGTCTTCCCGTCCTGCGGACACGGTGGCGGCCTCCCCGACATCACCACGGCTGCGAAACAGCAGGACCGCCGAGTCCACGATGATTTCCTCCGGATTGGGGGTGCGGAAGGTGCGCACGTTGGTGATGTAGTGGCGCAGCCGTGACGGGGGGTCCTCAGTCCATGCGTGCTCCGTGGCAAAGCGAGCCACCCGGCGGCTGAGCGAGTACTTGTTCTCGTCCCAGTGCGCCATGCCGGGTGAGGTGGTGTATCCGGCACCCAGTGCGGTCGTGACACGCACCGGCATGAGATAGTGCACGTCCTCGGCGATCCGCGCAAGCCATTCGTCGTAGTCCTGCGCGTCGAGCAGGTATGCCTCGTCGACGAGCCACCGGTGCGCCTCCAGATGGAGATCGTCGTTGAACGGAAGGCTCTGCCCGATCCGCTGCGTTCGAGGTGCGTGAGATCCCAGTGCCGACTGCTCGGACAGCGTCAAGTCCTCGTTCTCGTGTGCTCCAACAGTCATGGTCAGGCCTCCTCGGGAAGGGTGGTTGCGGGCATGGTCGCTGCGCTGCCGCTGGCGGGCTGGGCAGGTCCCGATCCCGTGGCAGCTGGCGCCTGCACCGGGTCGGAGCCGACGTGAACCTGCGCCGCGGCTTCCGCCGGCCGCTCGAGGTGCTCTGCCCAACGGATCAGGAGCTCTCGCTGGTTGTATTCGCTGTATCCGATACGGGTGGAGCCGGGCCCCGAGTACTCCTCGGGGGACAGGGCCTCGACGACGTTCTGACCGTCCTCGAGCATGCCCATCCGGCTGTTGAGCAGCAGCCGCCGTGCCATAGACCCGGCGGCGGTGTTGGTGAGGGACACCCAGTTCTCGACGTCGTCCTGCTCGAACATGCCACCGCTGCCGAAGCACATGAGATACGCCTTGTAGGAGAGCGCCTTGAACTCCTCCGGCGCGTTCTTGTCGACGGCGAACCAAGAGAGAATCTCGGTCTCATTCTCGCTGATCGGCTGCCACATGCGGATGGAGATGAAGGGAAGGACCTCATCGGACCCCTCCTCGACCCTCGGCCAGTTGTGGACAAAGCTCATGTTCGGAAACACCGATGCCGCCGACACCATGAACCCGTCCTTGCCGACAACGTCAAGCTGCTGTTGGGTCCACTGCTCCTTCATCCGGTCGATCATCTCGTCCGGATAACCCACGTAGCGCAGGCGCTCCTCCAGAGTTCCTTCGGGCAACTTGTACGTCGTGCCGCCGCCGTTGCCTGCCCAGTAGGTGGTGCCGTCCTTGCGCTTCTCGGCCTTGGGCTCTCGGAAAAGGCCGATTTCTACCACGGAAGTGTGGGTCTGGGGTGTGTGGTACATGTCTCCGGCGAAGTTTTCGGCACCGATTTTCCAGTTGGCCTTGACCCGCCAGCGCTGTGGCCCGCGCAGTTCGATGCCATCGGCGCTCTGCTTCGTGTAGTAGTCCAGGTAGAACTTGAAGTCTCCCAGAAAGTCCTCGAGGGGCTCGGCGTCCGGGTCCATGCTGATGAAAATCAGCCCGTTGTATGTGGCCAACGAGGGGGCGGGCAGCAGTGTCTGGCCCTTCTTTTTGAAGCCTTCCTCCCCGCCGTAGGCCTCCTTATGGAACGGCAGGCCGACGATGCGCCCGTCGTTGCGGTACGACCATCCGTGGTACGGGCAGCGGAAGTGGGAGGCGTTGCCCATCTCTGCTCGGCAGACTTGCATCCCTCGGTGGAGACACATGTTGAACAGGGCTCGGACCTCGCCCTGTTCGTCCCGGGAGATGATGAACGAGTCTTCGAGAACTCGGCGGACCACGTAGTCGCCGGCCTCGGGGACCTCGGACTCATGGGCGACGAAGAGCCAGCTACGGCTGAAGAGCCGCTCCTTCTCCAGTTCGAAGATCTCCTTGTCGTTGTAGATGTGCGCGGGGATCATGCCCCGTCGAACGTCCTCTAGGACGCCGTGGTGGTCTGCCATGGGAGAGCTCCTTATCAATCTGAACGCGAAGTCTGGAGAGCAGAGGACTTCTCTGTAAGATAGAGAATCGCGTATTTTGTGATGTACGTCAAGCCCCGAGCGGTTTTCGTCTACTGCCGGGATACGTGTGGTCCGGGAATCAGTGGCCGTTCTCGGGGGCATCCGAGTCCCGCGCGGCGTGCTCCCCACGGTCCAGTACTGCCATGGCTTCCATGTCCTCGGCTGTCAAGCTGAAATCGAACACCGCGATGTTCTCCGCCAACCATTCGGGCTTGGCGGCCTGGGGGATCGGGATGATTCCTTGCTGGACGTGCCATCGGAGGAGAACCTGCGCTGGCGTCCGCGCCATTCTGCGCGCGATCTCAACCACGATCGGGTGGTCGCGCAGGCCCGTTTCGCGGCCAATGGGACTCCACGCCTCCGTGACGATTCCTAGGCTCTGGTGGACGGCCCGCGGTGGAAGTCGTGCGAGATCGGGACTGAGCTGGATCTGATTGACGTCGGGGGTCACGTCTGTCGCGGCGATGATCTTCTCCAGGTGTACCGGCTTGAAGTTGGAAACACCGATCGCCTTGACGCGTCCCTCGTCGAGGAGCTTGACGAGACCTTTCCACGCTTCGATGTACCGGCCTAGGGCGGGCACGGGCCAGTGGCACATGAACATGTCGAGGTAGTCGAGGCCAAGTGCCTGGAGGCTGTGGTCGTAGGCCCGCTGGACGCCGTCGACGCTGTGGGACTCTTTGTTGAACTTGCTGGAGACGAACAGTTCCTCCCGGGGGACCCCGGCCGTTCGGAGGCCCCGTCCCACGGCCTCTTCGTTGCGATATTGGAACGCCGTGTCGATGAGCCGGTAGCCGCTCCGGACGGCGTATCGAACGACTGCTTCGCATTCTTCTTCCACCATCGGCCAGGTGCCCAGTCCCAGGTGCGGAATGCTGTGCCCGTGCAGCAGGTCCAGCCGCGGGACTGCTGGGGGCTCGTTGATTGGATGGGTTTCCGTTGTCATGAACAACCTCTCTTCGAAATGTCTGTCGTGTCGGTCGCTGGATGCGAACGCCCGGGGCTCGGAACCTGTGTCGATCAGGTGACACCCTTGTTCGATCTCCAGGTGGTGGCCGCCGGGGCGGTGATGAGCAGGCCCGCGGCCAGCAGTGCAGCCGTCACGGGTGCAAGGGCGACCACTCCTGCCATAGCCACTGGTGTGAGCATGAGCGCCGTCGCACGGAAGATGCCCGTGAGCGCCAGTGCGTCGCCGCGTTCCTCTGGGTGCACCTTTTCGGCCGCGATGGCCGGGCCAACGGTCTGCAAGATCCCGGCGCCGATTCCGGAGACGGCCAGGGAGACGGCTACAAGGCCAGTCAGTCCGGCGAACGGTCCCGCTGCGGCCACACCGAGTCCTGTCGCGAAGACTCCGGTGACCAGAGACGCCCTGATGCCCTTCTGGCGTATCCAGCCGCCGAAGGCGCTGCCGGCGAGGACGGTGCTGTTGGCAATGGACAGCAGGATGCCGATGACTGCAGCCGACTGCCCTGCCAGAGACAGGGCGAGCGGAACGTAGGAGTCCAAAAGACTCTTCCATGCGCCTGCCGCAGCGTTCATCCAGCAGGCTGCGTTGACGCCGGGGCGTCGCCACAAATGCTTCTCCTGGTTTCTGCGGGCAGAAGGCCTGGGCGCGAACGGAGGAAACCTGATCAGCATGGCCGCCGGGAGAACGGCCATGGACCCCGCAACGGCTCCCAGCACCAGTGGAAGTTGCACTGAGACCTCCCAGAGGTAGCCGGCCACGACAGGTCCGACCAGTGCGCCGGCGCCGGCCGCCAGATTGACGTCCCGAAGCCCGTTGACTGCTGAGGCCGCAGTGCGGACGGCGTGAGTCTGGCTGCTGGTCCAGAAGAACGCTCGGGCTGCTCCCTGCACCAACTGGGATGCCATGAAGATCATGAACGCGGGCGAGACTGCCAGGAGGGCGCACGAAACTGCGATCATCAGCCCGGAAGCTATGAGGAACGACCTGTCCGGGATCCTACGCATGAGCGCGCCCATGCAGAGGCGTGTGAGGAGCTGCGCGATGGCAGCCACAGCCACCAGCAGACCGATCTCACTGGCGCTGTAACCCGCATGCACTCCTAGCAGAGGGACGACGACGGACAGAATGCCCAGCGCGACACCGAACAGCACGATGGCCAGCGCGCTCAACACCCTGTCACGGCCGACGGAGGGCAAGAACTTCCCCGTGGTGGCAGCTCGTTAGGCCGGGCGTCCCAGGGGCTCCCCCGGCGCGCGAGAGCTTACCCTCATCGTTTTTAGTCGCGGACATGCTGGAGGTAGGCGCTGGCGTCCTCCAGGCTCACGACGTCACCGTACTTGTTGTCGATGTCGAAGAGACTGGCAAGGTGCGGCAGCTCGGCCCTGTCTCCGACGCCCTCTTCCACGACGACCGTGTGGAACCCGTAGGAGCAGGCGTCCACGGCGGTGGCTCGGATGCAACCGCTGGTCGTGCATCCGAGGAGCATCACCGTGTCCACGCCCCGGGACACCAGCCGGGCCGCCAGGTCGGTGCCGAAGAAGCAGGACGCATACTTCTTGACCAGCAGCATCTCGTTCTCGCGGCGACCGAGCCGTTCGTCCAGCTCCACCCACTCGCTCCCTTCCACCAGCCAGCTGTTGGAGGGGATCTTGCGGATCCATTTGCCGGCCTCCTGGAGGTCGGAGTCGTAGGCGACCGTCGAGAAGATCACGGGCACGTCGGCCTCCCGCGCGTCCGCGAGTAGCTGTTGGGTGGCCCGCAGCTGAGAATCGAGCTCGCCGGCCAGGGGGGATCTCGTGTCGGTGAACCCCCGGATTAGGTCGATGACCAGCAGTACCGGGCGCTGTCCGAAGCCGGTCCGGCCTCCCAGGCCTTTGGTCTTGAATTCTGCTCGAAGACGTTCGTACTCATCCACCGCAGCGCTGTGGGACATGGTGTGCCTCTCTGTGGCTCGTTCGGACGGTCGTAGGTGATCTATGACCCATGTTCAGGACTTCTTGCTGAGTCTGCGTTCAACTGCCCAGAGCACCATGTTGCCGATCAAAGCTATGGCTGCGAGGAGCACGATAATTCCGTACATCGACGGCAAGTCCAACCGGCCGTAGGCGCGCAGGGCCAGGAGGCCGAGGCCTGCGCGTGCCGCGAAGAACTCGGCGATGATGACGTTGATGAACGCGATGCTGAAGCCGATCCGGATGCCCACCATCAGCGACGGAGCCATCGCGGGCACATAGATCTTGGTCACAGTCTGCAGCCGAGACAGGCTCAGCGATCGTGCAAGTTTTGGTAGTACCGGGTTGATGGCACGGACACCGGCGGTCGTGGACACAATGATCGGGAACACCGCCGCGAGGGCGGCCATCGCCGACTGGGCGCCGACTCCCACCCCGGAGATCTGCAGGAGCACGGGGAAGAAGACGATGCGCGGGATGGCGAAGGCCCCCGCGACGATGGGGTCGAAGACGGCGCCCAGGAACTTGCTTCTGCCGATGGCGTAGCCCAGTGGGAAGCCGATGGCTGCTGCGATGAGGAAGCCGATGGCTACTGCCTCCAGCGTGGTGCCCAGATGCCGGTAGATGGAGCCGTTGGCGAAGAGCTCAGCGAGTGCGGCGAAGGAGGCCGCGGGGGACGAAACCAGGTCCGAGAGGACGGACAGCCCGGCCCAGATGGCAATGAGCGCGAGGACCACCGCGACGCGCCACAGATTGTCCTTAATGGTCGTCGTCGTCCGGGCTCCGGAGGGTGCGGCAGTCTTGGGCGCTGCAGGAGCGCTCACGTCCGTGCTCATAGCATGTCCTTTCTGATCCGCTTCTCCGACCACGTGAGAATGCCGTTGACGATCACGCTGAGCACGACCACGATGGTGATGTAAGCCCACATGTCCGCGGTGTTCAGCTCGCGGTAGTAGAAGCCGGCGCGGAATCCGATGCCCTGTGCCGCGAGGATGAACTCCATGGCGATCGTGCCGATCACGGCGTAGATGAATCCGAGTTTCACGCCGGGGAAGACCAGAGGGGTCGCGGCGGGGAGCAGAACCTTCAGGTAGTACTGCGAGGCAGAGGCGTTCACCGATTTCGCGAGCTTGTGCAGGATCGGTTTGATCGAGCCCAGGGCGACCATCGTGGTGAGCGCTATGGGAATGAGCGACATGGTCGCCGCAATGACGATGATGGGTCCTGCGTTCAGGCCCATGATCGCCAGCAGGACCGGGTAGAACAGCAGGGTCGGCATCGCGTATCCCGTGACAAGGAACGGTTCCAGCACGCGTCCCACGCCGGGAAGTCGCCACAGGAGCACGCCCAGCGGTATTCCTCCGAGGAGTCCGACGGCGAAGGCCGCCAGGATGGTCGTCAGCGTGCGTACGGCGTCCGCACCGAACTCGCCGGTCGGGACGATCGAGGCCAGACGTTCGACGATCTCCGTCGGCGGCACCATGAGGCTGCGCTCGATGAGCCCGAACCTGGTCGTGGCTTCCAAGACGACGACGAGTCCGACGACGATGCACCAGCGCACGACCCGGGGCCGGCGCCACAGAGGATCTGTCCTGAGCTGCGGTGAGGGCTTCTTTTCTGTGACCGTCACGCCGACTGCGCTCCTGGGCCCAGGGTCTTCTCCGCTTCGACCTTGACCAGTTCCCACAAATGATCCTCGAGCTCCCGGAACCGCGGCATGGCATGGGTCCCAGCAGGCCGAGGGCGGGGGAGGTCGATCTTGACGACCTCCTTGACCACCGACGGTCTGGCGGACATGACCCAGACCTCGTCCGAGAGGTAGACCGCCTCCTGGATGTCGTGGGTGATGAATAGAACGCGGTTGCGCGTCTTCTCCCAGATGTTGAGCAGTTCCCGACCGACGAACTGCCGAGTCTGCTGGTCGAGCGCTCCGAATGGCTCGTCCATCAGCAGAACCCGTGGCTCCATGGCCAGCGCTCGGGCGATGGCCACCCGCTGCTTCATGCCTCCGGAGAGCTGCCCCGGGCGATGGTTCTCGAACTGTTGCAGCCCGACGAGCTCGATCATGGCGCGGGCTCTGTCGAAGCGCTCAGCCTTGGGCATCCCCTTGACCTCGAGCCCGAACGCCACGTTGTCCAGGACGCTGCGCCAGTGGAGTGTCGAGTCCTCCTGGAAGACCATCGCGGTGTCGCGTCGCGGGCCCGTCACGGTCTCGCCGTCGATGCTCACCGTTCCCTGGGTCGGCCTGAGCAGGCCGCCGACCATGTCTAGAAGAGTGCTCTTCCCGCAACCGCTGGGACCGATCACGGAGACGAATTTGTGCTCGGGGATGGCACCGCTCACGTTCGCGACGGCCTGCGTCACCCCGGTCGCACTCTGGAAGGTCATGCCGATGTTGTCGAAGACGACGTCGTGTTCCTGCGCGGTCGCCGGCTGGGTGGAAGCCGCGCTCATGACAGGAAGTCCCGCACAACGACGGAATCCATGTCCGGCTCCTGGGTGATCTGGTCCTGTTCCATACCGGCTTCGACGACCGCTTCGAGCTGCGCGTCAGTGAAGTCGAGACTGAAGAATTCCTGGGAGTTTCTCAGCGCCTCGAGAGCGACCTCCGGTTCGTACTCAATGGCCCTGGCGTAGACTTCGGCGGCCGCCTCCACGTCGTTGGAAATCATGTCCATCGCCCTCTGCAGGGCCCTGCCCCATCCCCGGAGGGCGTCGGCATTTTCGTCCATGAATGCTCCTGTCGCGACCAGGCAGGTGTCGGACCAGTCGGTGACGTAGTCCCTGGACCGCCAAATGACTTTGCCGCCGCTTTCGCTAGAAATCCTCTCGGACAGCGGCGAGGCGGTCCACGCCACGTCCACGACTCCCTGGGAAACTGCGGTCCACGAATCGGCGGCCGAACCGACACTGACCAGCTGAACGTCCGTGCCTGGCGTCAGTCCTGCTTCGCGCAGAGTTCGCTCGGCAAAGTACGAGGAGTTCGACCCCGGCGTGCTGACAGCGACCGTCCTGCCTCTCACGTCCTCGATGGCGTTGATCGGAGAATCCGGAAGAGCGATGAAGTCGACGGATGCGGCGGTGTAGACGTTGCCGAAGATTCGAACATCCATGCCGCTTTCCGCAGCAATGAAGACCGGCAGGGTCGAGGATGTGCCGAACCCGATGCCCGACTCGATGCCGCGCACCGTGTCCAGCCCACCGGGGAACTGGACGTGCTCTAAATCCAGCCCCTCTTCCTCGTAAAAGCCCTCTGACTGGGCGATGAAGAACGGTGCGGAGTGGATGAGGCTGGCGAGACCAGTGACGGCGACGTCCCCGGAGTAACCCCCGCTTCCGCCGCCTCCGCCCTGTCCGCATGCCGCCGTCGAGCCCAGCGCGACAACACCCCCTGCCGCGGCTGAGAGCTTTAAGAAACCTCGGCGCCCCATGGGGCGAAAGATGGTGGTCATGCGGTTCTCCCTCGTCGTGTGTGGCGCATATCCCAGTCAGTGAACCACGTCACTTCACTGCTGTCCAGACCCTTCCTCTGCTCTACAGATATGTCTAGGATCACTTTCACAAAGCGAGGAGCCGCGGAACGCCTAGGCGCGATAGTCGCGCGTGCTGAGCAGCCGGAGGACTCGTGCCGTCTGACCGAAGGACCATGTATCCGATGGACAACAAGCTCTACGACTACAGTCCGATCACTGATCGAGCGCCCCTCCACTGGCCCGAGGGCAAGAAAGTGGCCTTCTACTTGGGCCTGAATCTCGAGCACTACTCGATCGACAAGCCCTCGACGTCGATATTTGGGGGCACGGCAGGACTCCACCCCGACCCCCTCAACTACGGGTGGCGCGACTACGGACTGCGCGTGGGGCTCTGGCGCATGATCAACTCACTCGACGTGCACGGCATTCGGGCCAGCGCCCTGGTGAACGCGGAGGTATGCAGGCACTACCCACAGGTCGTCCGGGCCGGCCTGGATCGGGACTGGGTCTGGGTCGCCCACGGACGCGACAACTCGACCTTCCAAACGGGAATGTCGCGGGAGGAAGAAGTTGACTACCTCGAAGACGTGGTCCGCACCATCGAGTCGCACACGGGCTCAAGGCCCAAGGGCTGGCTGGGACCCGCACTGACAGAGACTGACAACACTCCCGAGATACTCGCAGAACTCGGTCTGAGCTACGTTCTCGACTGGTGCGCAGACGACCAACCTTTCCACCTCAACGTCGCCGGCATGATGAGCGTTCCCTACTCGATCGAGGTCAACGACGTCACGCTTTTCTCGAACAGAAACCTCAGCGGCCCCGATTTCCTGCAGATCGTGAAGGATCAATACGAGCAACTGAGCGCGGACGCGGGGGAAAGTGGGCGGGTGATGTCTTTGCCCCTCCACCCCTTTATCATCAACCAACCCTTCAGGCACAAGTACCTGGACCTCGCGCTCGAATTCATCGCAGGCCAGCCCGACGTCTGGTTGACCACCAGCGATGACATCGCGAAGCACTTCAAGGACATGCCTGAACGTCAAGACAGTTAGGCGCGCAGGCGCCTAGCCCAGCCACGCTGGTTGGCGCGCGCCGTCCCGTCCGGGCCGTCCCGGACCCGGCCCTGTTCACACCGGTGGGGCAAGCCGTGGCCGACTACCGGGTCGGCCGTGACCAACGAGAAACCGCCCGTCTGAGACGCCGCATCGAGCGCAAGGACCGGATGGGCCAGCCGCAGCGGATCAGCGACCTCCGCCGGGCTGAACGGAAAGGAATGTTCCATGGGTAGGCTCTTCGACAGCCCCTTCATGATCCTGATCATCCTGCTGGTGATCCTGCTGCTGTTCGGCGCGCCCAAGCTCCCGGGCATGGCCCGCAGCCTCGGCCAGTCGCTGCGCATCTTCAAGTCCGAGGTCAAGGAGATGAAGAAGGACGACCAGCCGGACGGCTCGGACGTGGTCATCGACGGCAAGGCCGTGGCGCCAGGCCGGGACGGCACCACCGACCGTGACCCCGGCGCCACCGGCACCGCCTCCGGCACGGACGCCCCGCGCGACCCCGAGCAGCACCCCGGCCGCCCTCCGGCCTGACCCTCGCCCCCCTCTCCCGGCGTCCGCCGCCGCCCCGATCCGCCGCACCGGCCGGTCCGCGCCCCGCCCGGGGAGCGGGCCGCCCGACCGGCCCCGCCGCCCCGGGCGGGCCCCGAGTCCCGAAGGTCCTCATGTCCTCGCAGTCCCCCCGCGGTCCGAAGAAGCGCCGGACCGCGCGCAAGGCCAATCCGCAGGCGCAGATGGCCCTGGCCGAGCACCTGCGGGAGCTGCGCAACCGGCTGATCAAGTCCGCGGTGGCCACCGTGGTGGGCATGGTCGGCGGGTTCTTCCTGTACATCCCGTTCATGGCCTACATCACGGAGCCCCTGCAGCGGCTGGCCTCCGCGGAGGGCAGCGAGGCCTCCATCAACTACTCCGCGGTGGGCTCGTCCTTCAACATCATGGTGGAGGTCTCCCTGGTGCTCGGCCTGGTCCTGGCCAGCCCCGTGTGGCTCTACCAGCTCTGGGCGTTCGTGACGCCGGCCCTGCACCGGACCGAACGGCGCTACGCGGTCGGCTTCCTCGCCGCGGCCGTCCCGCTCTTCCTGGGCGGGATCGCGGTCGCCGTGCTCACCCTGCCCACCGCCGTCTACGCCCTCACCGCGTTCACCCCGGCGGGCGGGACCAACTTCATCTCCGCGGACGTGTACCTGCGGTTCTTCCTCCAGCTGATCCTGACCTTCGGCGTCGCCTTCGTGCTGCCCGTGTTCCTGGTGGGCCTGAACATGCTGGGCGTGCTCTCCGGGCGCACGGTGCTCAAGAGCTGGCGGATCGTCGTGGTCCTCGTGATGGTCGTCTCCGCGATGGCCGCCCCGGGCCCCGACCCGATGACCATGTTCTACCTCGCCGTGCCGCTGCTCACGCTGTTCTTCGTGGCCGTCGGGCTGTGCCTGCTCCTCGACCGCCGGCGGGCCCGGAAGGAGGCCCACCGCGCGGAGGCCACGGGCGCGGGCGCCGACACGGCTACCTCCACCGATGAAATCCACCGCTTGGGGGAGGACTCCGTATGTTCGGTATCAACGGCGCTGAAATGATCGTCCTGATCTTGCTGGCCCTGGTCCTTATCGGGCCGGAGCGGCTACCGGAATACGCGGAAAAGCTCAAGCAGCTCGTCAAAACCGCCAAACGCTACGCCACCGGTGCCACCGAGGACCTCAAGGAATCTTTGGGACCCGAACTCGCCGACGTCGACTGGCGCAAGCTCGATCCCCGCCAGTACGACCCCCGCACCATCGTGCGCCAGGCCCTGATTGAGGACCAGGACGAACCGGCCCCGGCCCGGCCCAACGGGCCGATACGCACCAGCCTCGCGCCCGGCGTACCCGCACCTTTCGACGCCGAGTCGACGTAGACCTGTCTGTCGCACAACCGCGTAGCGGGAGATAGCCGATTCCCGCGTGATGTGACACGGCCGGCCGCCGTCACCGCACGAACCAGACACGGGCGATTGGCTCGTGAACAACGGAGTCAAGAGCAGCTCGACGCCTATCGCTTTACATATGGTCGGTTAGCGGCGTTGACGACGATTCCGTTTGATGCTCCAGATGATCCATACGGGGATCTGGATGAGCGCGGCCAGCCAGGCCAGGGCAACTGGTGCGACCCAGATCACGGAGTCCGGAAGGATGATCGCGCCGATCACCGCGAAGATGAACATGCCCACGGTCAGGAAAAGGAAGACCGCGCCCATGATGAGGTGGAACTTCTGCTGACCTTCCGAGGGCTTTTTGAGAGTTGGCATCTGAGCAGGTGGATTGGGTGCCGGCGGATACGGCTGACGGTGCGCGACGGTCTGTGGATGGGGTGACATCGGTGCCCCTCCGCCGCGGGTGTACTGGGTTGGCGCGGGTGCCTTCGGAGAGGTCGGCGCCGACTCCATTGGACGCGGCGATCTGGAGCTCTCGTTGTGTGTCCCGGGCCCAGACGGTGGAGCCCATTGCTTCGGTACGGGGACCGTCACCGGTGCCTGGAAGGGTGCTGTTACTGGTGATGGGCCTGCTTCGGGCAGAGCAGCCGGCTTCTGCGCCTTCGGTGCCTCGGGCAGAGGAGCTTGCACCGGCGCCGGAACCGGCTCCATGTTCCTGGCCGGCTCTGCTTGCGGTGGCGCGACCGGCTGGATGGTTGGCTTCTCTGGCATCGGAGGAACCGATGGTGTCGTCGGCTGGCTGAAGGCCCTTGTGGGCTTAAGCGTGGTTCTCGTGGCCGGCGTCGTTGTCCTGGCCCTCAGAAGCCGCTTTGGTCGATGCGAGGGCGTTACCGGGGTAGGCCCGGCAGGGCTCCCTAGGACGTGGGTTATTTCCACTTCCGGAAGGGAACGCTTCTCGGCCTCTGAAGAAGTGTTTGGCTTCTTTCCCTCGGCCCAGGCCATGAACTCTTCGGCCGTGAAGACTGGCTTGCCCCACTGGGTGGCCTTCTGGGCCTTGCCCGACTGGGATCCAGCTTCGGCTGAGATGAGGACTTCGCACTTGGTCTTGGTGACGGTGTCGACCGGCTTGAGCCCGCGCCCGGTCGCCAACTCTTTCAGGTCCTCCCGCGACAGAATGCGTCCTCGGCCGTCCCGGACGGAGCCAGTGAAGCAGACGCGGGCTCCGGCCACCATGACTTGCTCGATGTCGTGTCGGCCGTCCTCGGTGTAGGTCTCATCAAGGACTGGTGTCCCGGTGGTTGCTGATACCGCTCGGGCGAGGTCTTGGGCCTGTGGGTCCAGCCGTGCACGGCGTGAAGCTGCCTGTAGCTTCTGTGCCAGCACCTCGCCTGGGGTCGACGACGGTGGCATCTGGCCGCCGACGAGAAAGGTCGTGCGGCCGTTGGGACGAGGCATCAAGTAACCGGTGTGACTCGTGGGGTTGGGGAAGACATCGGCGAAGGCGTCGCTGGGTTTAAGTTTTGCGGCGATGTCTCGGACTGCGTGGGCGCGTTCCAGGGCGGTGGGCGCCTCGAGCCGTTTCCTGTCACGGGCGTCGAGTCGGTTTTCATCGATGTTCGTGCCGATCGGCATCTGCACGACGTAGCCGTTGCGTTTGAGCTCGAAGTCGAGGTACCCGAGGCCCCGGTCGATGTTGACGCCCACTGGGGTCCGCCCGCTCAGGTGGGGTGCCAGGGCGGCCCAGGCTTCGGTGAGCAGCGGGGCCAGCTGCACGTCACCGGCGGTGATGCCGTATTGCGACCGGGCTTCGCCCATGTCGCGGGTGGGGTTGACCAGTGTGGTGAGCTCTATCCCGTCGTCGGTGACCAGAGCGATCTCGGCCGGGCGCGGCCGCCACCGATCGCCCTCATCTCCGACGGTGCACAGGCCCAGGTAAGCAGTGCCGAGGGAGGTGGTCTGGGTGCCTTTGGAACGCAGGAAGCGGCGGATCCGCTGGTCGACCATCAGGTCCTTCGGCGCCACATCGCGGCGCAGCACCAGCCCGTCCAGGGAGGTGCACCGGCTCAAGGCCACATAGAGCTGGCCGTCGGCGAAGGTGCCCCCGGACAGGTCGACCACCACGCGCTCCAGGGTCTGCCCCTGACTCTTGTGGATGGTGATGGCCCAGGCCAGCCGGAACGGCAACTGGGTGTAGGTCCCGACCACCTCGTGCCGCAGCGCACCGGCCTCGACGACGGGACGGGTGACCTCCCAGGTGTACGGGCCGATTTCGACCGTTTCGCCGCGGGGCAGTTCGACCGTGACGCGCTGCTCCCCGTCCTTGACCCGGTGACCCGCGACCCGGGCGAGGGTCCCGTTGACCCACCGGTCCTGGGGGTCGTTGGTGAGCATCATGATCTGAGCCCCGGTCTTGAACACGAGCTCTTTTTCGGCCGGCAGATCGAATCCGTCCAGCTCTCCCACCGTCTGGCCCGGGTGCCGTGTGGAGGGCTCATCGATCTGCTCGAGCATCTCGCGATTGCGCGCGGTGGCCATCCGGTTGGTGGTCGTCAATGTCAACCAGAATTGTTCAAGCGGGGGACGGAAAGAGGGGTCGGTGCGGGTGTTGAGCTCGGCCCGATCGTCCTCCAACAACGCGCCTTCACGTACGGCGTTGAGGATCTCGACCAGCCGGGTATCACCGACCTGGCGGAAGACCGTGGTCAGCTCCACCATCGGGAAGGCATGGGTGTCGTAGTGATCGGCCGAGAAGAAGTACGGCGAGTCGTATCGGGTACCGAAATGCTCCCGCTCACCGTCGGTGACCACGGGCGGAAGTTGGTATAGGTCACCGACCAACACCAGCTGGACCCCACCAAACCGTTTCCCCGGGCGTGGGCCAAATTGCTCCAGGGCGATGGCCAGGCAGTCGAACAGGTCAGCCCGGACCATCGAGGCCTCATCGATGATCAGAGTGTCGAGTTTCTTGAGCGTCTTCGCGAACCGACCCGGGTAGTAATCACTGCTGCGGACGTACTCCGCGGTGGTGCCCTGTCGGAAGGAGAACAAGCGGTGGATGGTGTAACCCTCGACATTGAGGGCGGCAATCCCCGTAGGAGCGGCCACGACCACGTTGCGGTTCGTAGTGGCCAAGAACTGCCGTACCAGCGTGGACTTACCCGTCCCGGCCTTACCGGTCAAGAAGAGGTGATCGCCTCGTTCCAACCGGGACAGTGCATCCTGGAACTCCTGGGTAAGGACAAGTCCTGATTCCACGCCAGTCAACACCCGGCCACTTCCTTCCTAGATACATGCACCTTCATGTTATGCCGATGAGTCAGCTACGCGGCTCTGGGCTCACGGGGAAGGGGAACGGGCCTACGACCTAGTGACTTCTAATTTGGCTTGCCCGTGGCGTGGGTGCGGCGGAAGTTTGAGGGCGACGCTGTGCAGCTTCTGCTTGGCCCGCGGACGACGAGTACCAGGGCACTTTGTCCTAATGACTTTACATAAGGACAATTATCGGCGCTTTGACCCACGGGAGTTCTTGCATCTGGTGTGACTCCCGTTCGGCCGATTTCGCCCCGGTTCCGCGGCATCCCGCGGGCGATGGGACGGTGCCGGACGTCGAATGGATCACCGGGGTGTTGCCGCGGTGCTAGTGAGCGTAGATTTCCTGCATCAGATGCACGATTCCACGGTGAGGTGGGATTCGGATGGACGCTGTACCTGGCCAGGTCCCTGCCGTCCTGACCGACGCCGGTGTGAGGTTGTTCCGCGCCGACGAGCGGGTGTTCGAGGCGATGCTGGACGGGTGGCGGGCGCAGATGCTGGCCCGCGGGCTGACCCCGGCGACGATCAAGGCCCGGTGCGGTGTCGTGACCCGGTTTCAGCGCTTCACCGCCACGTTCCCCTGGCAATGGGGTCCGGGTGATCTGGAGGACTTCCAGGCGCAGCGGCGCTCCGGTCCCAGACCGATCAGTCTCACGACCTTGCGCGCGGACGCCAGCGCGGTCGCGGCGTTCTGCACCTACCTCACGACCCCGGTCTACGGATGGGCGCCCTTCTGCCAGCAGGCGTTCGGGGACGTGCCCGCCCAGGTGGTCTTCGAGTGGAACACGCCCCGGCACACGGCTGATGACGCCGTCACACCGGGGCGCCGGGCGTTCACCCGGGCCGAGCTGCAGCGGCTCTTCGACCATCTCGACGACCACATCGACCGTGAGCACGCCGCCGGGAGCAAGCGCTGGTTGCCGGCCCTGCGGGACTCGATCGCGTTCAAGGTCGCCTATGCCTACGGGTTGCGGCGCCGGGAGCTGACGATGCTCGAGATGGGCGACTTCGGGCCCAATCCGCACGTGCCCGCCTACGGGGGCTTCGGTGCGGTGCAGGTGCGCTGGGCCAAGGGCACCACCGGGTCGGGACCGCGCCGGCGCACCGTGCTCACCGTCCCGGAGTTCGACTGGGTGGTGGGCCTGCTGCGGTTCTGGACCGGCCCCGGCGGGCGGGCCCGGTTCCCGACAGCTGACACATCCGGCGCGCTGTGGCCCAGTGAACGCGGCGGCCGGCTGCGCCTGGGCAGTCTCGGGGACGCCTTCGCGCAGCTTCGCGAGGAGGTCGGGCTGCCGAAGGAACTGGGCCTGCACTGCCTGCGCCACTCCTACGTCACGCACCTGATCGAGGCCGGCTACGACCCGGCGTTCGTGCAGACCCAGGTCGGCCACGCCCACGCCTCGACCACCGGGCTGTACACCTCGGTCTCCTCGGACTTCAAGCAGAGGACCATCCAGCAGATGATCGCCGCCCGCCTGGCCACCGGACTCGAGGAGGTTCCTGATGCCTGAACAGCGCCGCATCGGCTACCGCTGGCACCTGCGCACCGTGATGGCCGGACGCAACCTGTGGAAGAGCACCGAACTGCTGCCGCTGCTGCGCGCCCGCGGGATCACCCTGTCGGAGAGCCAGGTCTACCGGCTGGTGACCGGCACCCCTGAACGCATTCCGGCGCACACCCTGGCGGCACTGTGCGACATCCTGGACTGCTCCCCCAACGACCTCTTCGAGCCCTACGTCGAGCTGCGTGCCGCGGCCACCGCCAACGCCCCGACCCGGCCGGAGGACATCGGCGTTGACCCGGGACAGCCGATGGCCCGCCGGATCCATCTGGTGCCCGAGGAGACCGACGAGTCCTCGTGAGTAGGCCCCGCCCACCCAGCGACCCGAAGACCTGGCCGATCCCGTGCACCCGGTGCCAGGGCCACCACGAGATCGCCGCCCACTGGCCCGACGGACCCGTGTGCCGGTACTGCTACCAGGCCGCCAAGCGCACCACCGGCACCTGCGCCTGCGGCCACACCGGCGTGCTGCCCGGCCGGCTCGACGGGCGACCGGCCTGCCGAAACTGCGCCGGGATCACGCTGAACCTCGACTGCCGCACCTGCGGCGCTGAGACCGAGCTGCACTCACACGGCCAGTGCTGGTCCTGCGTGCTGGCCGCCACCGTCGACCGGCTGCTCACCAACCCGCACACCCAGCAAATGCACCCGTCCTTGACCCCGGTGGCCACCGCGCTGAAAGCGATGACCCGCCCCAACAGCGGGTTGACCTGGCTCAACCAACCCCACGTCACCGCTTTCCTCACCGACCTGGCCACCACTGCGACCATCAGCCACGACGCCCTCGACGCGCTGCCGCCCACCCGGACCCGCGACTACGTGCGGGCCCTGCTAGTGACCCACGGCGGGCTGCCGGCCCGGGACGAGCAGCTGGCCCGGTTCACCGCCTGGAGCCAGGACGCCATCCAGCGCCTGCCCGCCGGGGAGCACCGCGAGGCCCTACGACGCTTCATCCGCTGGGACCAGGCCCGGCGGATGACCACCACCGACGGGAAGACCACCCACGGCGCCTTCCTCACCGCCAAACAGACCACCACCGTGGCCATCGACTTCCTGACCTGGCTCACCAGCCGGGACACCACCCTGAGACGGCTCACTCAGGCCGAGCTCGACGCCTGGCAAGCCGGAGGGCCCGCCACCCGAGAACTGGCCGACCGTTTCCTGGGCTGGGCGATCAACGCTCGTCTGGTGGACTCGCGCCTGCGCATGCAACCCCACCGGCGCGGCACCGCAGTGCGCCTCTCACACCCCGAGCAGGCCCGCGCCCTGGCACGGGTCGTCGACCGCGAGGAGCTCAGCCCCAGAGACCGCCTCGCCGCCATCCTCGTCCTGGTGCTGGCCCAACAGGTCGAAGACGTCGTCCGCCTGACCTGGGGCCAGGTCACCGTCGATGACGACCGGGTCACCATCACCATCGGGGCCCATCCCGTCGAGCTTCCGCCACCGCTGGACGAACCGCTACGCCAGCTGGTCACCGATCCCGGCCAGGACCGGACCGCCGCGCACCCCCACAGCCCGTGGATCTTCAGGGGTCACTCCCCTGGCCAGCACATCGACGCGAGCCACCTGCGGCGACGACTGAAGACCGTGTGCGCGCCCCGGGCCGCCCGCCTGGGCACCCTCGAGGAGCTCACCAAGCTCAGCCCCATCCCGGTCCTCGCCGAGATCCTCGGCTACCACCCGAGCACCATCGAACGTCACGCGACCAATGCGGCCAGCACCTACGCCCGCTACATCGCCGTACGCCAGAAGCCCCGAGAACGCTAACGACGTCGCCAACTCCCGCCTCATCAACATCCGTGCCTACCGGTTAAGTAGGACGAGTAGAAGTAGATGCGAGAACTCGTCCCACCCTGCCTACGGACGTCTGTCCAAGCGGTGACAGGGTGCACGGCGGATGGGATGGGTCGTCGAGCTCGTGAGGCCGGCGTCGTCCACGCAGGCCAGCATGAAGAACTCTCGTTTAATGAGAGATTCGCGCGTACGGTGCCTCTGCTGGATGCCCCGCCGCCGCGTCCTCGGTCGCTTGTGCCGAGTGCATCGCGGTCCTCCGTGTCATCCAGATCCTCGAATCGACGCCCTGAGGCTTCGCCGGCGGCGTCCTGCTCGTCCTCCCGCAGCGCCTCGCAACCGATTTGGCCTCCGGGAGCCCCTGCATTTACTGGTCCTCTCGCCCCTCCGACCCATTTTGTAGCCGCATTGGGTGCTACAATATGGGGATGGGAGTTGAGTGGACCCACAGTGCCAGTAGACACGGCATCACCAGGCAAGATGCCCTGTATGCCATGGCGCACGCCGAGGTCAGCGCGGAGGTCGAGGGGCACCCCGGTGAGGTGACGGTCGTCTACGTGGGTCACCCGCATGGGCAGACGGAGCGTTACCTCGAGGTCATTGCCGTCCACCGCCCACCGCGGGACCTGGTGATCTTCCACGCGATGGAACTCACTGATCTGTACCGGTATCTGCTCTATGAAGGAGAGTGACCCTGATGGGTGATTACGACGAGCTGGCTCGCCGCGCCGAGCGCGGAGGTCTGGGTGTGAAGCCGGGCACCGTCCGGCGTGGGCCGGAGGCGGCCGAGGCGGCCCGAGCCGCCCTGCTGGGCGCCACCGGAACCGAGACGGTTCAGGAGGCCACTCGTATCGCGGTGGGCCGGCCCGCTCTGGGTGGGGAGGGGAAGTCCCCGGTGGTCCGCGCCCGCGTCCCACAGGCTTTGAAGGACCGGTTGCACCAGATCGCGCAAGACCAACACCGCAAGGAGTCCGAGATCGTGCGTGAGGCGCTGATCGCCTACGTACGTTCCGAGGAAGGGGCGCAGGCGGCGAGTAGCCGGTAGTGGGGGTGGTTCCCACCGGTTGGCGTGGACTCGGTGACCACCGTGGCCGGCCCACCCGTCAGGGCCGACCACAGTTCTCCCATCCCCGACTCGACATCGAGGAATCGAAGCGCGATGACTCGAAAGCTCATGCGGCGGCCGAATCGAATCGACCCGGCCGGCTCATTGGCTACGCGCGGGTGTCCCCCACTTCCCAGGACCTCGAAGTGCTGTTGCAGCCTCTGCCCGGGGGCGAGATGGACGTCGGAGACGTCGAGGTCAACGAGGCCATGGGTTGCGCGCCGGCCGAAGAGGAGGCCCGATGCCGCGCATCTTGATCCCGTATCTGTTGTGGTGGGTGCGCCTGTACTACCGCATCGGTCATGGCCTGGCGCACTGGGTCCTGCGCATCATCCCGATGCCTTCGGCGCTGCGGCACCGCTTGGCCGGGACCGTGGCCATCACCCCGTACCTGTTCATGGTCTGGGCTGTGGTCGGCGCCAACGACTACACCTGGACAGCGATCGGAGTCGGTGCCGTAATCACAGCACTGCTACTGGTGCTGGTCCACACAGTGGAGGCCCGCCGTGCGTTCCTCGGACGTTGAGCGATTCAACTCCCACGTCCTGAAAGGCCCGGAACCCGATTCGTGCTGGCTGTGGCTCGGGGCGATCAGCGATGACGGCTACGGCCGCTTCTGGCTGCCCACCCCTAACGGTCAACGAGCCGTCGCCGCCCACCGCTTCTCCCTGGCCACCGTCCACGGCGGCCTGACCGCCATCGAGGGGTTGACCGCCCTGCACTGGTGCGATGTCCCGTTGTGCGTGCACGCCTCCCTGGAGCCGTCCACGCACCTGTTGCTGGGCACCGCCTCGGAGAACATGGCCGACCGGGCGATGAAGGGACGGATGCCCTCGGCCACCGCGGCGCGGTGGCGCCGGCTGTCCAGGGCGGAGCGCTCGGCCCGATCTCGGCAGCTGCGCGAGGAGCTCAAGACCCACGGGTGGGACGAGGACGTGGTGCGCGAGCTCGTGCACGGCATCGACCCCGATCACCCCACCTTGTTCTAAGCGATGCCTGGGCGCTCATCGTCTGTTCAGGGGTGGGCCTGGGCATGCTCGGCGTCCACGGTGGCCGACGCTGTGGTGGTGAGACGCCTGGTGTCCGGGCAGGGGTCACGGTCCCGCTGTGGGAAGCACTTCGATCGGGGCGGTGCTCATGCAGTGGTGGGGATCGTCTTCACCGGCGGGGCCGTTGGCGGTCCATGGACCGGTGCGCTGGTAGCCCAGCTCGGCGAGGTAGCGCTCTGCCGCCCCGTGGGGCCAAAGCCCCGCCGGGCTCAGTCCGGGAAGACTCGTCGGGCCGACAATGGTCTCCACTCCCCCAGCGGGCCGATGGGGGTCAAGTGCTCGGTCCCGCGCTTGGAAGAGCAGGAGGGTGCCGTACCAGAATTCCTTGGTGTCCTCATCGTGGCCGCAGGCTTCGCAGCGGTGCTGGATCTCGGCCCGGTTCAACCGCGGATCGGCAATCCGACTCTCGGCCAAGGGAGCACTTCCTGTGCTCCGCCGGACGGGGACACCGCTGCGTTGACTGTCTCTCATGCTGCGGCCCGCTTGTCCTCATGGGCGCCCTCACGGTCTTCGGATGCGTCATCGGCGGCGCGGGGCGAGGTGTCGCCGCTGGTGTCCTTCAACAGGCCACGGACCTCAGCAACCGACAGCTCCAGCCGTTGGGCGATCTCGGCCACCGCGACCCGCTCACCCTTCATGCCGACCACCACGCGGGCCTGGGCTTCTTGGGCCTGGACAGCATCGTGGGCGGCCTTGGCGCGGATCTCCGCGATGCGCTGCTCGGCCGTCTCCAGGATCTGCTCGGCCTCACCCTGAGCGAGGAAGAACTCCTCCCCCAGCTCCAACAACCGCTGCTCCCGGGCCATCGACTCCGCGGCCGCCTTACGGGCCCGCTCCCGCGCCTCAGTCCTAGTCGCACTCTTCCGCGGGGCCATTCCATCTCCTTCACATCGACCAACACCATTCCCTTCCATTGAACACCACCACCTCCCCGACGGTCTTGACCCGCCTTCATCGCGCGGGCCCCGCCGCCGGCGGGGCCCGCGCAGCGGGAAAGGACGCCCACCGGGCGGCAGTGCTGTGAGCTTTCGCGGGGGCTGTGGACCGCTTCCGAGATTCATCCTCCGGTCTCTCCACCGGACCCACACCCCGCCCGCGAAACCTCGTGCAGGTTGTCCACCCGAAACTGCGCGCGTGGACAACCTGGCCCGCTTGCACCCAGTCGACCGGGAGTGTGGACAGCTGATGCAACTTTGTCTGTCCTCGTTCCTCGCACTACTCAGGGGCATCACCTGCCCACACTCCAGGTCTCGTGGGCACAACCGCGTCACTTCCGTGACGGACAGTCTGGGTCGTTCCGGCCCGATGACTCGCTTGCTCGCATCGGCCCTCCACGCCCTATCAAGACGTCACACCTCATGCATCATTGATAAATAAGGATGAAAACGCGATAGATTGCTTCTGTGATGACCGTCCACAAGCTCAGCGCTGGGGACGGCTATGACTACTACACGTCCGAGGTCGCCTCCGCCGATGAGCTACGTGCGGAGGGCCGCGAGCTGGGCGACTACTACACCGTCGAGGGCATGCCCCCGGGGCAGTGGGTCGCCCACTCCCAGGCGCTGTTGGGGGTCTCCGGGGAGGTCACCGAGGCGCAGATGGCGGCCCTTTTTGGGGAGGGCATCCGCCCGGATGCGGACCGTATTCTGGCCGCCGGCGGCACCGAGGCGGACGTGGCTCTGGGCCAGAAGTACCACCGCTATGCCAGTGCTGACACGGAGCTGACCCGGCGTCTGGAGGAGGAGATCGCCCGGCACGAACGCACCACCGGGGCGGCCCCGACCCGTGAGGAACGCCAAGCCATTCGCGGTCGCGTCGGTGGCCAGCTGTTCCGTGAGACGCACGGGCGCGACGTGCGGAACAAGGAGGAGCTGGGCCGGTTCATCACGGCCCAGACGACCCCGAAGCAGCAGACCGTGGCCGGATATGACCTGGTGTTCTCCCCCGCTAAGTCGATCTCCCTGCTCTGGGCCCTGGGCGGCGACGAGGCCCGCAAGGCCGTTGAGACGGCGCACAACGAGGCCATCGCGGAGACCCTGAGCTTCCTGGAGCAGGAGGGTACCTACACCCGGCGCGGCCGCAACGGGGTGCGGCAGATCGACGTCGAGGGCGGGTTGGTGGCTACCCAGTTCCGCCACTACGATTCCCGGACCGGGGACCCGCAGCTGCACGATCACGTGGTGATCGCCAACAAGGTCTTGGGCGCTGACGGCAAGTGGTCCTCCCTGGACGGGCGCACCCTGTACCGGATGAACGTGGCCGCCTCGGAGACCTACAACGCGAAGGTGATGGAGAAGGTCACCGCCTCCCTGGGGGTCGCTGCGGTGCCGCGCATGGCCAGTGGGGACGAGCCGATCTATGAGATTGCCGGGGTGGACCTGGACGCCATCCACCACGCTTCCTCCCGCCGGGCCGACATTGCCGGGACCCTTGATCGGTTGTACGCGGAGTTCACCGACCGCCACGGCTATGCACCCAATGCCAAGCAGAAGATCGCCCTGGCCCAGCAAGCCACCCTGGAATCCCGCCCGGCGAAGAAGTCCGCCCGGCGCCTGTCGGAGCTGGTCGAGCAGTGGGGCGAGGAGTACGGGCAGCAGGTACAGATGCCGGTCGGAGACGACCTGTTGGCCCACGTGCGCGCGGCCGCAACGGGGATGCCGACCGGGCCCGATGCCACCCAGATTGACGTGGCCGAGCACGCCCGCCTGGTCGTCCACGAGCTGTCGCAGAAGCGGGCCACCTGGAGTGTCAACCACGTCCACGCCCAGACCCGCCGGCACCTGAAAGAGGCCATGATCGGGCGCACCGTGCCCGATGAGCTGGTGGCCGCAGTCGTCAGAGAGGCCACCACCACACACAGCCTGTCGGTCACCCCGACCGCCGATGTGCCGCACCTGGCCGAGTTCACTCGCGCCGATGGCACCAGCCAGTTCGTGCGCTCCGACGCCCACATTTACACCTCTCGGGAGGTCCTGGAGACCGAGCACCAGGTGCTCGCCGCGGCCCAGCGCACTGTCATTCCGGCCGTGTCGGCGGAGCGGTTCGAGGAGGTGCTGGCGGCCCACACCGGCCCGCTGAGCGAGGGGCAGGTGGCCCTGGCCCGTGCTTTCGCCACGGATGAGAAGCTGCTGGCGCTGGGCATCGGCCCGGCCGGTGCGGGCAAGACCACCAGCCTGTCCCTGGCCGCCGATGCGGTGCGTGCGACCGGTGGCAACGTCGTGGGCCTGGCCCCCACGGCTGCTGCCGCTGCCGTCATGTCGGAGGACATTGGGGCGCAGGCGACCACGATTGACGCCTTCCTGATCGCTCACCGCACCGGGCGCACCGGGGCGGCCCAGCTACACGCTGGGGACGTGGTGATCCTCGATGAGGTGGGCATGGTCACCACGCCCAAGCTGGCCGAGCTCGTGAGCGTGGCGGCCCGGCACGGGGCCGTGGTGCGCGCCATCGGGGATGACCGCCAGCTCGGGGCGATCGGCTCCGGTGGGGCGCTGCGACTGCTGGACAACGAGGTGGGGGCGACCCGCCTGGGTGCTGTCCACCGCTTCCGCACCGAGGGTGAGGCGGCCGCTTCCTTGGCGCTGCGCGAGCCGCCGGCGGCCGGGGCGGACGTCCCGTGGGCTTGGTATTTGGAGAACCGCCGCGTGGTGGCCGGGGACACCGAGGCGATGACCGACACCGCGCTGCGCGCCTGGATTACCGATACCGAGGCCGGGAAGCGGTCCCTGTTGATTGCCACCGACAACACCACCGTGACCGAGCTGAACGCCCGCGCTCAGGCCGCCCGGATCGCCACCGGGCAGCTCGATGCGTCGGGGGACTCGGTGGTGCTGCGCGACGGCCTCACCGCCCACACCGGGGACGTCGTGGTGACCCGTCGCAACGACCGGACCTTGCAGCTCAACGGCGGCAAAGACTTCGTGAAGAACAACGACGTGTGGACCGTGGAGAAGGTCGGGGCGGACGCCGCCACGCTGCGGCACACCGGCCACGGCGGCAAGATCACCCTGCACGCCGACTACCTGGCCCAGCACGGCCAGCTCGGCTACGCCGCCACCGTGCACCGCGCCCAGGGCGCGACCGTGGACACCGCCCACGCCATCGTGGACACCGCCACCGACCGGGCCGCCGCCTACGTCGCCGCCACCCGAGGACGGGAGACTAATCAGCTCTATGTCGCCCTGGCCGAGGGACAGTCCCGGGATGAGGTGTTGGAGGCCATCGCCGGGGCCTACGACCGGAACCTCTCCGCCCACGAAACGGTGGCCGCCGAGGCCATGCGCAACGG
The DNA here is from genome assembly GCF_029524215.1 of Kocuria oceani. NCBI lineage: Bacteria > Bacillati > Actinomycetota > Actinomycetes > Micrococcales > Micrococcaceae > Kocuria > Kocuria oceani. The sequence goes on from NZ_JARAMH010000018.1 coordinate 32,710, forward strand.
TGACGTCGCTACCCTGGGCGAGGTCTACCGCGAGACCGCCGACGCGGCCTGGAGGGCCAAGACCCGCGCAATGGCCGTGGAGGTCATGGGCGCGGACAAGGCTGCGGACTTCACCAGCACCGAGGCGTGGGGCGCGGTAGCCACCCACCTGCACACGGCCCAAGAGGCCGGCATGGACCCGGCCGAACTCCTGAACCGGGCAGTGCATCAGCGGGGCTTTGGTGGGGCGGAGGATCCGGCCGCGGTGCTCGCGTGGCGGCTGGAGCACCAGATCGAGGCCGCGAGGGCGATCATCGACAACACCGATCGCCGGCCCCTGGGCAACCTCACCGACGAGCACCTGGAGAGGCTGGCCGAGCGTGCCCGCGCCGCTCAGACCCTGCACCAGGTCGAGGACCCGGGGTGGGCTTCCCATCCCTACGCCTGGATGCCTTCGGCGCAGCTGGCTGAGGCGAAGGCCAGCGCGGAGGCTGAGAACCTGGCCCTGCCCCCGGAGTTGTGGGAGTCCACCACATCGCTGCACCTGGATTGGACCGCCCGCACGATGGGCGCCGAACAAGACCGCCGCGCCGGGCTGTCCCCGGAACAGGCGGCGGTGGAGCAGATCGCCCGCGGAGAGCGCACCCGCACCGACACGGGAGTGTCGATCGGGGAGGCGATCGCCGCCGAGCAGCAGGTGCGGGCGGTGGCCGCTAAGACCCCTGCACCGGCCCCGGTGGAGGACGGGCGCCGGGTGAGCGAGGACCTGGCCCCCACCCCACTGATCACCGACCGGCAGGTGCCGGTGCAGTACCGGGAGCAGCTGGAGAGGCTACGCACCCGGATTCAGGAGCGCGTCATGGTGCGCGGGGCCGAGCTGGCCGAGAACCGCCCGGAGTGGGCCTCGGCACTGGGGCCGGTGCCGGCCAAGCCCGCCAAGGTGGCCGAATGGCACCAGGTCGCGGCCGAGGTCGAGGCGTACCGCAATCGCTACAACATCGGGGCACACGAGACCGCGCTGATCCCCAAGGCCCACCACCAGGACCCAGTGGCGGCCGCGCTGATCGCTCGCGTCACCGCGCTGCACAAGCACTCCGCCCTCACCACCGTCGCTCCCCAGACGCCCGAGCAGATCCGCCAGGCTGCCGATGAGGCGCACGTGGCCGAGCGGGTGCGCGCCACCCCGGCCGAAGCACAGGAGGCCGTAGAGACGCTGCGCGCCACCCGTGGACAGGCCTCCGATCCCCTGCCGGCTCCGCAGGCACGGGAGGCCGCCGTCACCACGGCCGCCATGTCTCCGGTGACCGAGGAACCCCGGCGGGTGCTGACCACGGAGGAGTTGATTGCTCACGTAGTGGCAAGGCACCGTGCCCAGGCACAGCAGGCCACCCTGACCACCAATGCAGCTGCCCCCCAGGAGCTGGCGTCCCCCGCGCCGGCTGCTCAGCAGAAGGAGCCCACCGTGTCCGAGAACGCCCAGAACGACGCCAGCCGCCGCCAGCACACCGCCGGGATAGAGCAGAAGCAAGCCGAGTTGGCCAAGCGATACGCGACCACGCGACGCCCCGAGCAGGAGGCCCGCCGTCAGGAGAGTAAGGCGGCATCAGCCCGACGCGCTGCCGACAGCGCCCGCCGCGACGGAGGGCGTAGCCTCTAGGGTCATTCAAGCTACAGGCGGGCTGTTTATTTATCTCCATACGTGGCGGCCAGAACGCTTCACACGCCCGTCCTCCAAATAAGTCGCCGCGTCGTAGATAGTTTCGATCTTGGCAGGCGGAGGAATGGAAATGCTCGCCAGTGGATCATCATCCGGGTGGTGGTATATATGTCTTTCTGCTCTATCCGCAATCGCAAGATTGATGTGGCGAGCCCAAAATGGATTCGAAAACCCGGTGTGTTCTTTTCCGGTGGACATATAGCCCAGGGCTGTATACCTGTCGAATGCCATAAAGATACCCCTGGCATTCGCCCAGCCAGCAGACCGCGGTTCAGCCCTATCGGGCGCCCATAAACCAACGGCATCATCGCTCGTCAATAATGGAGTGTCCTCAAAGCGAAAAATTCTAAGTGATCGGCCCATCAATGAATGTGTCATTTCATCCACCTGGGATAAGGAGTACTTGATGAGATTTTGCTTAGGGGCATTTAGCTTCCAAGGCGCATCTCTACACTCTCGAATGAGTGCCTTGACCTTTTCAAGATCGTTCGGTTTTCCTTGGGAACGCAGTTGCTCCTTAAAGCGATCTTGCAAATCCTTGTCCTCAGGATCAAAGTGATGGTGTGCGGAGTGGTTGACCATTTCAACTAAGGATTTTCTGAATCGCCAACCGCGTGTATGTTGCAAAGCGACGAATAAGGCTAAGTGATACCTTTCTTCCCCTGTTTCCGGCATTTCCCCTTTTGCCAAGGCGGAAAAAATGGGGCTCGTTACGGTTTCTACTTTTGAGAAAGCTTCCTCGATCCCTTCCGGATCGTAGGTATCCCGAACTGCGGGATCAACACTTTCTCGGGGGACGTGGTAAAACCCGGTTTCAGCAGCGGCCTTATCGACCGATTGATTAAAGGTTCTTGATAGGTCCCCACGCAATACAACTCGCAACATTTTATCGTTTTGGGCGAAGCGGCGAAGCATCATTTTGGGCACGATGTGGTGCAGCGGCATATCTGAAAGGTACTAGGGTCTCCGGCATGACAGTGGCCGGGATCCCTGAGAAGGAGGGACCCCGGCCACCGTGGGACAGCGCACGAGTGCCTGTTCCTTGGGAGGGGGCAGGCCGCCTACTGGGAAGGGATGGCGGCCTGCCCCCCGGTCTATGTGGTCACCATGACCAGTCGCTAGGGGGTTGCTCGCAGGCCAGCGTCCGGCGCATTCCGCGTTCGGTGTGGGAGACCCCGCACTCCCCGAAGGGGCCATTGCGGGCGAACAGCACTTTGGCGTGAGCGTCGAAGTGATCAACCCACCATGAGGACATGCCCCCATCGGCCAGGCGGAGCAGCCACTCCTCGTGGAGGGCGCGCAACCGCTTGACGGCCTCGGGGTGGGCCCACCACTGGGAGCACCAGTGCATGTTGGCGGAGCGGTCCACGGATTCCACATCGGCCATCGTGGCCTGGACCCACTCAATGAAATCTTCCACGGTGGGCTGGTTTTCGTCCGTGGTTGCTATTTGATCGGTCATCGCCGCTGTCCTTCCGTGATCCGCTCCAGCACCGGGGTGATGCGGGCTGTCAGGTCCTTGTCCTCGAACCACCGCACGGTGCGCACGATGGTGCCGCCGCCGGTGGAGGTCTTCACCCAGGCGTGGCCGGCCGGCAGCTCGGAGAGCTTGGAGACGGGCATAATGTCGCGCTGCTGTGTTTGCACCGACCGGGAGGCCACTCCCCGGGAGGTGGAGGTGCTGCGCACCTTCGCGTCGTAGGTGCCGATGAGTTTTCGCAGGGACTCCAGGAATTCCGCGTCGTCGGAGCCGCCGCCGTAGACCTTGATCGCGGCCGCCGACCAGAGGGTGTCCCACCCGGTGCGGGCGAGCATGTCCACGCCTTGGCCGCGGGTTTGGAAGTAGGCGGAGACCACGATGCCCATGGACCCGAAGTAGGAGTACCACTCGGGCAGCTGCTTGAGCTTGACCACGTTGCCGACCTCATCGAGGTCAGCCACCAACGGCACGGACAGCCGGCCCCCAGCACGGCGGGCCGCCTGCTGGGCGGCGGTGACCACCGCGTAGACCAGTGTGGAGACGAACGCCGCCCCGGAGCCGGCGGCGTCCTGGGTGAGCAGGATCAGGGTGTCTTTGCTGGTGACGAAGCGGTGCGGATCGAACACCGGCACCCCCGGGGTCGGAGTGGTCCAGGCCAGCAGCTCGTCGTGGACCAGGGCCGAGGACATGCGCTGAGCACTGGCAGCCACCGACCCCCGGGTGTCCTCCGGTTGACGCCCCATCCCATCCACCGCTGCGGCCGGCCCGGTGTGGCCGGCCTGCTTCAAGGCTTGGGCCGGTTCCAGGAAGTCGGCCGAGGACACCCACCTCAGCACGTCCGAGAGCGTTTTGCCGCTCTTGGCGGCCGCCAAAAGGCACCAGGAGAGGTAGTCGCGGCCCTGGGAGTCGAACTGTGGATCACCCTTCCCACCGGCGGCCGCCCCGGCTGAGGCGGTCTCAAAGATGGAGGCGACTTCCCCGGCCGAGACCGTGTCGGTGACGGTGGCCAGGAGGTTGAAGATCATCGCCGGACGGGCGCTGTCGCGCCAGATGCGTTGCGGGTCGAACAGCCATACGGTGCTGCCCGTCCCGGTGCGGGCGGCCAGGACCTCGGCCACCCCGTCCACCTTGTTCGACGTCATCACGAATGCACCCGGCGCCTCGACGGCATGGCGGATCACCTGGGAGGTGGTCTTACCGCGACCAGTGCCCCACACGTGTGCCGAGCACTCCCGCCACCCCTGATACACCGGGTTCTTGCCCACCCATCCGATCGTCAGGCCCGGCCCGATGTTCTCGGCCTGGGGGTGGAGCCGGTGGGCCTCCTCCGATCGCGCGGGGCCCATCGCCGGGTTGATCCGCCCGGGAGGGCTCATCCGCCGGGCGGCCTCCTGAGTCTTGGACGGGGTGCGCGTGCCCCACACCATCAGCGCGGCCACACCGGCCACCACCTCCAGACCGACCAGGAAGGTGGCGGCCATCGGCCAGTCCACCGCCCCGGTGGCCAGCTCGATCCCCAGCGTGAACGGGTTCCAGGGCAGGTCCCCGGTCACCGGGGTCAGCACATTCCCCAGATGCACCAGGCCGACCGCACCCATCACAGCGGTGAACAGGATCAGCACGCCGATGAAGCTCTTGTTCTGGTCGTTGTTCATGCGTTCACCCGTGCCTGGGCGGCCGCCCACGCGGCGTTGGTGTCATGGACCCGCATCTCCCCGGCGGTGAGGTTGGTCTGGAACGGCACCCCCGGGGCCTCCCCGGTCTTGAGCATGAACCGGCCCCGCCCTGGAGGGGGCGAGGTGCGCCCGGTCTTAGGGTTTACCGAACCCTCGGCCGACCACGCCACCAGCAGCGCCTTCTCCTGCTCGGAGAGCGGGAAGACCGTCTCCAGCATCCCCATCTCGTTCTGCGCCAGCCCACCGAGCACCTTCATGGAGGAGCGCTCCATGAACCCGGTGGCGATCTTCGTCAGCTCCTCGGTCGAGAGCTGGAGGTCTTTCATGGAGTGGGTGATCAGCAACTGCCCGAGACCCTTGGTGCGGTTCAGGCGGGTGATGCCGTCGATCTGGTGGACCAGCAGCTCGGAGGCCCGCAGGGCTTGCCACAACTCGTCCATGATCATCAGGTGGTGGCGCTCCTCCATCAGCCCGGCCTCGGCCAGGGTCTTGGCTGCGGAGATCCCGGCCTGGGCGTAGGACCAGCACACGATCTGCACCGCCGCCCGCAGATCCAACAGGGTCTCGTCGATGGCCGACAGGTCGAAGTCCACCGACTGGTCGATCTCCATTTCCTCGGAGGTCTGCCGGCAGAACACGTCCCCGAACGGCCCGTGGGCGCCCAGGGCGTTGAGCCCGGCCAGCAGATTGCGCACTTGCCCCCGATAGGCCGCCTGGTCATCGACCAGGATCGCGGCCATGATCGCCGGCCGCGCTACCGTGATCACGTCCACCACGTCGGCGATGATCGGTTGCCGGCCCTGGGCCTCGGCGTGCTCGGCGGCTTCGGTGATCGCCATCGACAGCACCGTGGGCTCCTGCTGCCGGGCATCCAACGGTGCCTTGAACACCAGCTCCAGCAGCCCGGTCAGCGCATTGAGGCGGCGGCTGTGAATCTCCGCCCGCATCTGCCGCTGCAACGCCTCGGGCAGCTCACCCAGCCGGCGCCACAACGGCCCGGCATCCAAGGGGTTGATCGACCCCACACCAGGAGCCACCCGGATGACCTGCCCGCCCACCTCAACGGTGAGCCCGGCCAGATCCGGCTTCACATCACTGGCCCCGACGAACAGGAACCCCTGGTCCACCAGGGCCAGGGCCATGCGCACCGCCACCGAGGACTTCCCCCGGGCCTGGAGTCCGAGGATGAAGCAGGAGGGGGAAGAGATGATCCCGCGCAGGAACAGGTTGATCGGGTCCCCGCACACCACCGAACCGTTGAGCTGATTGCGCCCCAGCACCGCCCCTACCAAGGGTGAGGAAGTGCCCACGGCGAAGGGCCACAGTCCCGCGGTCTGGTTGGAGGTCGCGGTGAATTCCGGCGGTGCCTCCACCCAGGAATTCATCCCGCCGTGGGGCACGTCCACGCCTTTCTCGGTGAGCTCCCGCAACTGCCCGGTGCCGGCCGCAGTGGACCGGCCGAAGAACTTGTTGAGAATCGCATCGGTGAACTGGTCGAAAACAGACATCACAGCGCCTTTCGCACATCAGCCGGAATCGTCGCTACGGCATCGGGCACCACGCCCAGACCGAGGTTGAACGCGAACGCCGCGTCGTCGTTGTAATCGCACTCCCGTAGGCCCAGCTGCACGCCCTGGGAGGCGTTGCGCCGCAGGGTAGCCGCCACCCGCGGCAACTGCTCAACCCGTTCGACGGTGGCGGTGACCACGATCGAGAACCGCACCAGCGACGCCCCCTCGGCCTGCTCGCGTTCGGCCTTCCGGGCTTTCTCCAGGGCGATGATCTGGGAGCTGGTGGGCCGGCGGTTCTTCTGGTTCGCCGCGAACTGCGCGTTCGTCAACGACTGCTGCACCTGGGTGGCCGACTTGTCCGGGGACTGGGGCCGGTAGAACACCGTCACCCGCTTCTGCAACATCTCCGCATTCGGGGCCAGCAGGGCCACCAGGGCGTTCTCCCGGAACGTCCCGGCCGGGGGACGCCACATCTGCCAGGACTTCGACACCACCCCACCGTGCTCATACCGACCCGGGGAACCGACCACCCGGGCGGCGGAGGGCCCGACCTCCTCCCAGCGCAGCCCGGTGCCGGCCTCTGACAGGCGGGCCTTCTCCACCGCGGCGGCCGCCAGGGGGTTGTAGGCGACGTGCGTCTGGTCGATCAGGTCGTGTTCCTGCATGAGAGACACGGACCCGGCACCGGCCTGCTCCAGCTGCTCCAGGAACCCACTGAGCAGCGAGGAGACGTCCGTGGCCAGCTCCTCGGCGGTGCGCTCGGGCACCCCCTCACCCTCGTTGGCCCGGGCACTGAACGTCAGCGCGATCCACTGCTCCAGCTTGGGCACGTCCTGGTTGAGGTTGGCGACCACCTCGTCCATCGTCGCCCGGGCGAAAGCCGGCACCGACTGGGACCCGGCCTGAGCCCGGCCCACGGCCACCGCATCGGGCAGCCGCTCCCCCGGATCAGTGGTGGATTGGGTGGTGACCGAAACCTGCACCAGTTCGGTGTTGGAGCCGGCGTCGCGCTGGAAGGCGGCCCAGGTGCCCACCATGCGGTCCACCCGGTCCTGATCCAGCAGCCCCAGCCCGGAGGAGTTGGCGATGACGAACACGGTTCCGGTCTTCAGCTTCGGGTGCCACAGCATCACGCCCTGGTGGCCGAACAGGTCGGTGAAGGACACCGGCTCGGTCGCCGCCAGTACGCCCGGGGCGCGGAAGGACCCGTCGGGGATCTGTGAGGTCGGCCCGGCCTTGTAGGTGGTCCGGTGCTTTTTCTCGGCCCGGGAGAACATGCCCCTCGCGATCCAGCGCTCGGGCTTGGATCGGCCGTGGCGGTCCTTGGAGCCGAGCACGGTGGCCACGATGAACGCGGCCAGGGCGATGCCGGCGGCAACCCAGATCTGGGAGGCCATGATGAACAGGAACACCAGCACCGATCCGACACCGAGGACCACGGTGGAGGCCATCGAGAACCCCAGCAGCCCGGCCGTCTTGTCCTCGGCGATGTTGCCGTACTGCCGCACGATCACCTGGTTACTACTCACAGATCCTCACCACTTTCGATGGATTGCTCAGCGTCCCGGACGACTTCCCGTAGCCCGAATTCGATCCGTTGGCCGTTGACCAACGGTTTCTTGGCGCCTGTGGCCGAGGACCCTTCCCCGTCCGGGTGTCCAGTCGGCCCGGCACCATTGGTCGGAGCCACCGGCTCGGCACCGGTCGGCCCCGCCGCCTCAGATGCCCCACCGGCCGTTGCCGGGGACGGGCTCGAGCTCTGCACGTTCTCAGCACCCGAGGCCCCGCCGGTGCCGGCGGCACTGCTGGGGGCGGCACCCGTGCTCGGGGTCTGCACGTTCTCCGCGCCCGAGGCCCCACTGGTCGTGGTTCCTGGTGCGGAGGTAGGAGCTGCACCGGCTGTGGTGCTCTCCACGTTCTCGGCACCGGCCGGCCCACCGGCTGAGGAAGACCCACCACCAGGCGCGCCAGCAACAGCCGATCCCGGCGCCCCGGTCGAACTGGAGGCACCGCCCCCAGCACCCGAGGCACCCGAACCGGCGCCAGCACCCGAGGCACCCGAACCGGCGCCAGCACCCGAGGCACCCGAACCGGCGCCAGCACCCGAGGCACCGGCCCCGGCAGCTCCAGCGCCACCGGCTCCAGCACCCGCAGCGCCTCCGGCAGCTCCAGCGCCAGCAGCTCCAGCAGCGCCACCGGCCGCTCCAGCACCGGCCCCGGCCGCTCCGGCACCCGCGGCGGCCGCTCCGGCGGCGACCGTGCCGACGCCAGCGGTGAGTGCACCGATGGCCACCGCGCCACCGAGCATCGCCAGCCCACCAGCGCCCATGCCGCGCGGACCAGCGCTAACGGCCGGGACCATCACGCGGGCCAGGGCGGGCATCGACAGGCAAGCGGAGAAGATGATCACGGTGCCGGTGAGCAGGGTGATCACATGGTTGGCCACCTCACCGTCACCGGTGCCCCTGATCCCGTTCATCAGCGCCAGCCCGAAACCGTAGAGCACGGCCGCGACCGGCTTGAACAGGATCACCGAAATCAGCCAACCCACCGCTTTGTCGAACGCCTTGCGTCCCCGCTCCGTGGTCGAGGCCGCAGCGAAGATCGGCAGCAGCCCGCACAGGGCTCCAGCCACCCCGTAGGAGAAGATCACCAGGGCCGCATTAAGGATCGCCCCGAGGATGGCGAAAGGGGCCAACACGATCAAAATTCCCGCCGTGGTCAGCGCCATCTTGGACCCGGCCACAGCGTCCAGATCCATCGACTGTCCCAAACCGTCCCGGGCCGCGTTGCCGGCGATCGTGTCCACCAGCCACGGGGCCACCTCATCGGTGACCGCCAGCGACAGGGACACCATCGACACCGCCAGCCCGGAGACCACCACGGTGCGGATCAGACCCATTACCAGGTTCTCCGCCGACTCCCGGTTGTGGTCCCGAGCGATCTTGATGACGGCGAAGGCGGTGCCGATGATGCCGGCAACGCCGACGAAGGTCGTGGTGGCAGTCTGCACCCGTTCGGTGGCCGATCCGGCGCCCATTGCCGGTGCGCCGATATTCAGCCACCAGGTGCCCACGAAATCGAGCATGGTGGTGAAGATTTCGACCAGCCACCCGGCCATGAACAGGATCAACTTCTCCACCGTGTCCCCGGCGATACCGCTGGCGAGGTCTCCGAGCAGTCCCATTAGACCTTGGGCCCCCACTCGATGTAGGGCTGGCCCTGGTGGAGGTCGGCCGTCATCATCTTCGTGCCCGAGGCCGGGTCCAGCTTCCAGTCCCCGTCCTCCCACACCAGGTCAGCCTGGGCGAGGGCTTTCTGCTCCAAGCCGTTGCCCGAAGGGAAGGAGTAGACCAGCTGGTAGGAGGCGGCCTCATCGGTGTAGTTGAGCTGGGAATAGCCGAGCAACGTGGACGAGGCCGTTGTGGTCCCGTCGTCACCCTGCTCCAGACCATCGCGGATGCGCTGAGCTTTTTCCTCGATCTGGTCGCGGTTGGGACCTTCCACCATTGCCACCTCCACGTCCTCCGCGGCCTCCTCGCTCAGCGAAGGATCCAAGGCCATCGCGTAGGTCGCGGCAGCCATCAGCGCCCCGGCCTCCGAGTGAGCGAAGCCGACCCGCAGCCCCGAGTCGCGTCGTTCGCAGCCGCCGAACTCGTCGGAGGAGGGCACCACGTTGTAGCCGGCGGCCACCCAGTCCAGGACCTCGGGGGCCTCATCGGCCACCGAGGAGGTGTCGGTGCTCAGCTGCGCCTGGCAGTCCCAGGCGAAGTCCTCCCCGGAGGCAGGGGCAGCCGCCTCGGCTTCCCCCTGGGTGGGGGCGGTCGTGGCAGCAGGGGTCGTGGGTGCCTGCACCTCATCAGGGGTAGAGAGGTTGCGGATGGTCCAGCCGGCCACCGCGACCAGCAGCAGCACCAAGGCGATCATCGCCGGGCCGAACCAGCGGGGGCGGGTCCGGGTTGCGTCGTTGTTGTTCGTGTCCATCGGGGGGTCTCCCTGTCGTTGCGGTGCCGGGTGAGGAACGGGGGCCGGCTCAGCCGCCGGTGATCATGTTCCAGATCGCCCCGGCCGCCCCGAGCAGGGCGGCCGCGACCAGCGGCCACACCGGGGCCTCGACCTCATCGCCTCGGCGGCGGTTCCGCCCGGCGGTGACGAGCCCGAAGATGAAGTAGACGAACAGCACCAGCCCGGCGGCCCAGAGAATCCAGCCGAGGATCATGGTCACGTTCTCCATGCCCGGGGGCTGGGTCGGAGTGGCGTTGATGGCCGGGATCATCAGGGCGTTGAGGGTGTTGGTCAGCATTGGGGGGGTTTCCTTTCTCAGTGCCCGGTCTGGGCGATTTTTTCGATTCTTCTCAGCACGGTTTTCAACCGGGTGCTGGAAGGGGCAGGGGTGACGACGACCTCGCGCCAGGACGGTTCGTAGGGGACGGTCATGGCCACGGGAAACATGCGCGCCACACTGCGGGCGAAGCTCAGGGTGGGTTTGGTGATCCGGTTCTTGGGCCGGTCGTGGACGATGACCAGACCGACCAGTTCATAGGGCAGCTGCCCGGTGGCGGACTTGCGCGCCAGCTGGGCGGCCGCTTCCAGGGAGGCCGCACTGGTGGAGCACACCAACAGCGCACGTCCTGCCCACTCCGGCTCCTGCACCGCCGCATCCACGATGGCCTCCGAGCACAGCCCGGCCAGCGTGGTTGTGCCCACCCCGCCGGAGGCGCCGACCAGCCACAGCGTGGCCTGGGAAACCTCCACCGGGGTGGCCGGTTCCTCGGCGGGCACTGGTTCCTCGGCCAGCCGTTGCTGGAGGTTCTGCGGCCCACGGATGGAGTCTCGGGACCCGAGGATAGGGTCCTCCTCCATCGGGTCCTCCTCCTCGATGACCTCCGGCGCGGCCACGAAGGGGTTACGGGGGTTGTCCACGATCACAGTCCCTCCCGCACTGCCGCCCCGGCTCGGAGCCAGGCCCGGCGGGTGGCCGGGGTCATCGCGGAGAACCGCACCCGACCCTCTACCAGCGCCCGGTCATAGGGGATCGTGACCACGGCACGGGCGTAGGGGGCGAACTCGGCGGCCAGTTCTTTGGCTTTGGTTTTCTGGTGGCCGGGCTCGCAGCACAGCACCACCATCACCGCATTCCGGGCGAGCTCCTGGGCGTGGGTGTCCCCGGTGTGCAGGGCGGCCAGCACCCGGGAGGCGCCCTCGGCGGCGTCGTCGACGGACTTCACCGGGATCACCACCTGATCGGCGTGGCGGATCATCGCTTGCCAGTTCGCTCCGCGTTCGGTGTTGCCGGAGTCCATGACGATGGCCCGGTAGTACTTCGCGGCCACCGCGTGCAGCCGGTCCACTTCGGTCCCGGTGACCATGTGTCGTTCCTGGTCCCCGGAGCGGTCATCGGAGCGCAGCACGTCGTAGCGATCGGCGGGCTGGTGGTGGACGTACCCGGACAGGTCTCCTACCCGGGCGTCGGAGGTCATGAAGTGCTCGGTGCGTCCGAGCAGATCGACCACAGTGGACTCGTGCCCGGCGTCGAAGGTGCGCCAGCCCAGCGAGCCCAGGGAGTTGTTGTTGTCCCAGGCCAGCACCCCGCCACCGGAGAGGCGGGCGAACACGGCCGACAGGCAGATGACTGTGGGGGTTTTGCCGGCCCCGCCCTTGGGGTTCAGGACAGCGATCGTGCGCGGGCCCGGCCAGTGGGCCGAGACCGCGGCCTCGTCCTGGCGCTGGCTCAGCTCGGCGGCCGAGGGCGCCAGGTGCAGGCCCATTGAGTTCAGTGCACCGCGCCAGCCGTGCTGGGCCGGGGCGTCCACCTCGGGGCGGTCCACGAAGGACGGCAACGACTCCCGCCGACTACCAGCCGCAGCGGGCTCCGCCGGGCGGGCCGTGGAGGGGCGGCCACCGAGGAACGGATTCGGTGCCGTGGCACCGGCCGCGGCCGGTGTAGCGGGGGCCTGTTCCTCCTCCGCCGCCGCAGCCACCGGGGCGGTCTCCCCCGACGCCGGCTCCATCGGCTCTACGGCAGGCACGGGCTCAGGCTCAGCAGCGGACACCGGCTCTACCGGCGCTGGCACCGCCGATTCCACGGCAGGCACCGACTCGGACCGAGCGGGCTCGACCGGGGCCGGAGGCTCGATGGTGGCCGGTGCCGGGGCCACACTTTCCTGCCGGGACGTGCCATCGGCGCCGACCAGGAAGGTGCGGGACCCGGAGGGGTCCTCGATGTGCAGCTGCATGTCCTGGCTGGTCTGCTCCGCCAGGGTCTTTGCCGTAGCCATCACGGCCCGGCGGGCATCGCCCACGGTGGAGTGGTTCTCACGGGTGATCTGCCCGGCAGTGTCCAGCTCCACGGCACCGGTGGAGTCGATCGTGGCGGTCATTCTCATCAGGGGCTCTCCTTGGCAGTGGGGGTAGGGCTCGCAATCGGTGAAGTGCTGGCAGTTGGCGAAGGGCTGGCTGTGGGGGTGGGGCCGGTCTCGACCAGTGCGTAGAGGGAGCCATCGGTGGCCCCGGCCACCCGAGTCATCGCCATCCCGTTGTCCGTGATGACGTCAGGCACCGCCGCCTGATCGGCTCTGGTGGTGGCCTCGGTCGCCCCGTCACGGGTGACCTGGGACTGCTCCCCGTCATCGGTGACCCAGGCGTAGCCGGCGGCCAGCGTGGCTTGGCCCTCCATGCGGTGGGCGGTGGTGGCTTCCACATCGATCAGCACCGAGGAGGCCAGCAGCAACCCGTGCGCCCGATCGGCTTGAACCGTGGAGGTGGTGATCTGGCTCCCGTTGAGTTCGCGCACCGCGACCTGCTTCACCGCAGTCGCATCCGTGGCCTCATCGACGTCATAGAAGCCGACGACGGTCTGCTTGCCGTCCTTCCACGCGGCGACCACCCGGCCCTCCACGCTGCCGAGCACGGCGGTCAGCTCCGCGCCCTTGGCCGGGGCCGGCAGGGTCGCCGGCTTGGGCAGGGCCGCGGAGTCGGTGCCGACCCGCCACACCTTCCCCGCCTTGGCATCAGCGGCGATCAGGTCCGCCCCCTGGGCCTCCAGGGGCTTGGCGGCCGCCGGGACCACCCGGGCGGCGGTGGACCCGTCCGCTGCCACCAGCAGGGACTTCTGATCGGGCAGATCCAGCCGGGGCACCGTGCCCCCGTCCAGGACCACGGTCGCCTCCTGAGGAACCTCCACCCGGATCGGCTCGGGCGAGTCCGGGGTGAACAGCACCAGCTCCTTGGACGTGGCGGCTGCCAGGCGGGTCTGCCCGTCAACGGTGAACACCGCCATCTGGGTCACGGTGAACGGCGCGGCCCGGCTCCACTGCTCCACCCCGGTGTCGGGGTCGTGGCCAATGAGCTTGCTCCCGTCCACACTGACCGGCCGACCCTCCCAGTCCAGGATCGCCTTCACCGGGGAGCCGGACATGGGGGTGGCCCAGGCGCCGTAGGTGTCCCACCCGGCCGGAGCCGGCACCGGCAGCTGCGCCGGGGGCGGGGTGTGCACCACCGCGACCGGCTCCCCATCATCGGCGGTCAGGTTCATCGCCACCGAGGCCCCGGCCGTCAATCCCAGAATCCCGACGCTGCCCCAGATCGCCAGAGCACGACGACGCTGGCTCCCAGACCGGGCACCCGCCTTGCGTGTGCTGGCGCTGCTCCCGCCCTGCCGTCCACTACTACTGGTGGCCGGCCTGGGACCAGCCGGGGGCTCGTACTCCTCCAAGGTGCCCAGCTCGGCGTCCACGACCATCTCGAACACCGACCCGTCCTCGGTGTGACCCTGCACCCGGCACGCCTTCAACCCCAGCCGCCGGCACGCCTCGGCGGCCGCATCCGCGGCGACCTCGTGCGCGGTGGCGGCATCGAGCACCGGATAGGTCAGTACCTCCCCGTTGGCATCGGCCACGATCTGCTCCGCCCCGAAGGTCAAAGTGATCACCGGCCAGGTGTGCACGGCCGGGCTCACGAGGTGGCCTCCCCGGCGGGCAGCTCGTGGGACTGGTGGCCCACGACCTCCCAGGCCCCGGAGTGGCGCTCCAGGTAGATCGTCACGTGCCGGGTTCCGGTGCCCTCGGCCGGTTCCCCGTCGCGGCTGGCCCACCGCCAGGTCACCTTGTACGCCCGGACCGCCTTATCGTCAGCAACGTCGCGGGTCGTGTCCCCGATCGCCGGCACCGCCTGGGCGCGGCTGTAGGCCCCGTGCGAGGCGGGGTCCAGCCACGCCCCCTGGGAGGAGTTGCGCTCAGGCTCCACCTGGTGGGCCGCCCACTCATCGGACATGAGTGGCTTGGTGCGGATCGCCGCGGCCGTCTCGGTGCGGTCCACCACGGTGTCCCAGGAGTGCAGCAGAATGGCGGCCGCTCGGGCGGTGGAGTCCACGTCGGTGCGGTCCACGTCCTCAACTGCCGGGAACGTTCCATCCCCGGGGACCTCCGGGGTGGGGAAGCTGCTGGTCGTAGGCCAGGCGGCCGGGGCCGAGCTGGCCGAGGCCGTCGCGCTGGAGGAGGCGGACGTCTCCTGAGCCGGCTCAGCAGAGCATCCCGCCAGGGGTACGGCGCACAGGGCCAGGGCAGTGATCAGGTGGGGGTAGTGGCGGCTCATGCCGGCCACGCTCCTTTCTCTCGCAGGATCGGCTCGGGGTCGATGTTGAAGCCCTGATAGGGAAAAACGACGTCGGGGGCATTGGGCTTGTAAATCTCGATGTGCAGGTGGGTGGACATGCCGAACTGACCCCGGTTGCCCTCCACACCGATCACGTCGCCGCGGCTGAGTTTCTGGCCCTTCTTCACGCCCCAGGAGTTCAGGTGACAGAAGGCGAACCCGAAATCGGGGTCGTCCCCGTCCTCCTTGGCGATCACGCACCCGTCCGCAGCGTTGAACCCGGTGATCCGCAGATCGGTCGGGGCGATCACCGGACCACCGGCACCGGAGCCAGCACCGGGGGTGGCGAAGTCCAAGCCCACGTGGTCCTGCGCCCACTCGGGCACACCGGGCACGTTGCGCCGCCCGTAACCGGAGGTGAACTTCCCGCCCGGAAGCGGTGTGGTCCACTCCCCTTCCCCCAGGTCCCCGTCCCACGCCTTGCCACCGGTGGGGGCCTCACACCCGGGCGAGAACTCGATCTGACCGCCGTCCAGGATTCTCTCCACGTACCGCTGGGTCTCCGCGAACGGCGGCACACCCTTGTGCTGGGCGACCGCGCCGGGGCCGGCGTTGTAGGCAGCCAGGGTCAGGCGCACCAACTGGTCCGCGTCGTTGCCGGCCAGGGACTTCACTTCATTCTTGAGATCTGCCATGTAGCGGCCGTAGGCCGGAATCGCGTCCTCGGGGTCAGTCACGTTCCCGCCGTTCCCGTACTGGGCCCAGGTCTCGGGCATGAACTGGGCGATGCCCTGAGCCCCGGCAGAACTGCCGGCATTGGGATTCCAGTTGGACTCCTGCTTGAGCTGGGCAGCTACCACGCTCACCGGCAACCCGGCCGTCTTAGCGGCCTCCTCCACCAACGGCCCCCAACCGTTGGGGACATTGATCACCGCGTCCTCGGAGTCCTCATCGGAGACGACCGCGGAAGGGGAACACTGACCCATTGCGGCTTGCATATCGGTCACCAGGGCGATGCCGGCCACACTCACAATGGGGGCGCCTACTGCGACCACTCCCACCAACGCCAGGACAGTAATTGCGAGTGTCGATGAGCTTCTGGACTCTTCCTCTTCCACGAGTCACCTCCTTCCACGTTTAGTAGTACCATCATGTAGTGAAAGGAGAGTGCAATCAAGAAAGCGTGGTGGGTCCATCGGGGCATTCGCTGTCTTGAGGAAATTCGGCGCAATCAGTGGAAGGTGTGGACAATGGTCCGTATGCCAGCGCCGATTCAGCCCCAGGGCCAAAGTGACGACGTGCATCAGGCCGTCATCGCGCTCGGGAACGGACTACGGGCCGCCATCATTCACGAACTCAGACGGAGCCCCCTGCTGGGGCCCGACCTCAACGAGCGGTTATCCCTGCCCTCGGGCACCGTGACTCCACAGCTGGCAATCCTGCGCGACCTCGGTGTAGTGGTGTCTGAAACCCAGACAGGCCGGGGCCGGCCGACACTCCACACGCTCAACGAGGCGCGGATCCAAGAACTGCTCGACACGTTGGATGCCTACCTCCTGGGCGACAACCCGTCCTGATTCTGTTGCGGCACACCAACACAACGCTCTCCCCCAAAGGTCCTTTCTGTCCCGCTCTTGCAAGGCGGAGCCCTACCTCAGCTCAACGCCGATGGTATGTATGCAAACTCCAGGACCCCAATCAATGCGGGGGACATTGCATCGCCGCACCCCAGAGGCAGGGACGTCAAACATGCAGAGCTACAGGACCAGCAGTCAGATCGCATCTGTCCCCTGATCCGGGGACGCGGTACGCATTATGTGAACAGGTAGGTGCTGTAAGGCATGAGGTTCTTGCCATGGATGGGCCGATGAGCTGTGAAACGGGGGTCAAGTCCTTTTGAGTGGTGTACAGGATCGGCGTGATCCTGGTGGGGTCAGGCGCTGAGGGCGCCGAGGGTGGTGGTGTCCTCCTGTGCGGTGGTGGTGCTGCTGACGAGGCTCAGGCGGGACTTGGTGAGCACGTCCAGGCCGAGGTAGCGCCGTCCTTCGGCCCACTCGTCGTGCTGCTCGGCCAGCACGGCCCCGATCAGACGGATCAGCGAGGTGCGGTCCGGGAAGATCCCGACCACGTCGGTGCGGCGGCGGATCTCGCGATTGAGCCGCTCGTTGGGGTTGTTCGACCAGATCTGCCGCCACAGTCCTTTGGGGAAGGTGGTGAAGGCCAGGATGTCGGCCCTGGCCTCGTCCAGGTGGGCGTGCACGGCCGGCAGCTGGGGCTCGACCATCTCGAGGAGCTTGTCGAACTGCGCCTGCACCGAGGCG
Organism: Kocuria oceani; assembly: GCF_029524215.1. NCBI lineage: Bacteria > Bacillati > Actinomycetota > Actinomycetes > Micrococcales > Micrococcaceae > Kocuria > Kocuria oceani. Next base: position 49,986 of record NZ_JARAMH010000018.1, read on the forward strand.
GCGTCGGGCTGGTCGTAGACCGAGTGCAGCATCGCCTTCACCGCCGGCCAGGAGGCCTTCGGGGTGGTCGCCATGAGGTTCGCCGCGTAGTGGGTGCGGCACCGCTGCCAGGCCGCCCCGGGCAGGGTCGCCCCGATGGCCTCGACCAGCCCGGCGTGGGCGTCAGAGGTCACCAGGCGCACCCCGGCCAGGCCGCGGGCCACCAGATCCCGGAAGAAGCCCAGCCACCCGGCCCCGGACTCGGCCGTGGCGGCCTGCACGCCGAGGATCTCGCGGTGGCCGTCGGCGTTGACGCCGGTGGCGACCATGACCGCGACCTTCACCACCCTCCCGCCCTCGCGGACCTTCATCGTGAGCGCGTCAGCTGCCACGAACGTGTACGGCCCAGCATCCAGGGGCCGGGTGCGGAAGGACTCCACGTGCTCGTCGAGGTCGGTGGCCATGGTCGAGACCTGGGAACGAGACAGCCCGGTGATGCCCAGCGACTGTACGAGCTTGTCCATCCGGCGGGTCGAGACCCCGAGCAGGTAGCAGGTGGCCACCACGGAGGTCAGGGCGGACTCGGCCCGGCGGCGTCGTTCCAGGAGCCACTCCGGGAAGTAGGTGCCGGTCCGCAGCTTGGGGATCGCCACGTCGAGGGTGCCGGCGCGGGTGTCGAAGTCGCGGTGGCGGTAGCCGTTGCGGGAGTTCACCCGCTCCGGGGACGAGGCCCCGTAGGCGGCTCCGCACACCGTGTCGGCCTCGGCCGAGAGCAGGGTGTTCACGAAGGTCGTGAGCATCTCGCGCAGCAGGTCCGGTGAGGCCTGGGCAAGGTGCTCGTGCAGGAACTGGGCAGGGTCGATACTGGAAGGAGCGGTCATCGTGATGGTCCTCTTCGAGAGTGCTGTGGAAGGTTCACTCGAAGGATCACGCGGTGACCGCCCTCGTCTATGACGACGCGCTCACCGGGCTACCCGTACACCACTCTGCCGGACGCAACTTTCTGGGCTCTGACATGGCCGTCTCTTCTCGGCTCAGGACGGCCCTCACACACCATCTGCCTCACAGCCCACTCCCTCTATGGCTGCCAACTTCCCCAAATGCCAAATCTGTCTAGCAGAACTCTGCTCTGGACAGCAGTGACGTGACGTGGTTCACTGTCTAAAACCGGCTGCACATGTCAAGGGAGGAGTCGTGGAGCACGCATGAGGTGGAGCATCCCTCCAAGAGTCCACCTGCACTACATCGACGACAGGCGACAGTAGGTACACCCGACGGCAACTGCAGTACTTACCGGGTGAACTCTGTCCATCAACCTTGGTGGCCCACGAGCACGGTCAGCAGGTGCGGACACCAACAACTGAGGGGTGAAATGCCCTGAGCGAACCCCTTCCACGTCTTTGACGTGACCCACCCGAGCTTCATAATTCTTGGCGGCATGATTCGCCGCATGTGAGTGGCCTTTTGTGGCTCTACGTCTTTCGGGTGGGGAGTGAGACTCGCGTAGTGAGTTCAGCAAGGTAGGGGTCGAGGTCCCCGATGATCAGTAGCGACCAAGCATGCTGATCTATTCAGAGGACC
>NZ_JARAMH010000019.1:0-37774 GCF_029524215.1 Kocuria oceani
GAAACGGGATCCGCGCTTCAGGATGGAAGTTCCTACACAAGTCGTGCGCGAAGAGAGCCCCACTCCTGCTTTACGCCAACCAGGTCGCCATCTACATCCAAGCCGCAACGGGCAGGGGGACGTCGTTAGCCCCCAGTTCAGCGGCCTGCCTCAGCGGCGACACGCGACGGGCCGGAAGATAGCTATTGTGCAATAGGTCTGTAAGACTGGCCTCATGAGTGAGTACAAGGCGCCGAAGATGTATGGCCGCAAGGTCGCATTTAGCACGCGCTTTACGCCTGATCAGCATCGACTTGCAGCTGAGGCTGCTGCTAGGTCCGGTCTGTCAATGGCGGAGTACCTTGGCGCGTTGATCGAACGCGATGCAGGGCGGACCAACAAGCTCGACAACCCACAGGAGGCGGAACTCCCGCTCAAGAACACCGCTTAAACGACTGACGGTCCGCCTGCCAGGGCGGACCGTCGAAGTCAATCAGCTGTCGCAAGTTTGGCGACCGAGACAGCTGTTTCAACAGAAACCGGATGAGAACCGCATATGAACCCATTACCAGGGGACTGTTGTGTCCCCTAGTGTACCTGAGGCGCGTCCGCAAGTGGACCCTGCCTTGCTGGATGTTGCCCTTTTTTGCCCCCAGACGCCGGCCCGCCGGTTTCTGGCGCACCACCGGATCGAGTACTTCCGGTGCGGTCAGACCAAGTCGCAAGCGTTCCCCAACCGTGGGCGGCCTGCTGGTGACTTCGCGTTCATCCAGCTCAACCCGGCCGATTGGTTGAACTTCCTCGTCGTAGACGTCGATGACGAGGACGCGTTGTTGAACCTGATGCACCCGGCCGTGCCCGAGCCGACCTGGATCATCGAGAACCCGCAGACTGGTCATGCCCAGGCCGGATGGGCCATCGAACCGGTCTACCGGGGCGAGGGTGCTCGGCCGGGTCCGATCCGCTACGCGGAGGCGGTGCAGCGGGCCCTGGACCGGTTGGTCGACGGGGACCCTTGCTTCACCCGGTACCTAGTGCGCAACCCGGCTGCTCAGTTCCCGGCCGGGCGCGTGTGGTGGGGCCGCAGAACCAGCCCATGGTCCCTAGGGGATCTCAAGGCGCACATGGCCGAGTACATCGACCCGTTCCACGACGAGGCCATCGACGGGCCCGCCACACCAGCCTGGAACCCGGGCACGGCCCTGTTGGGGCGAGCCGGCATCCCGCGGGTCCCGGTGGTGGACACCGCCACGGAGGTGGGGCGCAACACCGCGGTCTTCCGCGCCACCCGCCGGTGGCTGTGGGACCAGCGGCAGGCCCGCCACCAGACCCCCAGCGAGGCCGCCTCGATCGCCCACGCCAGGGCGCTCAACGCCCAGCTGCCCCACCCCCTGACCGATAGCGAGGTCGCCTGTCTGGCGCGCTCGGCCGTCCGCCAGGTCAACGCCGGCAAAGGACGCCCCACCTCCACCAGCGGTTCCGATGCGGCACACGAGTATCTGGCCCGGATGGGACGGCGTGGCGGGAAGGCCAGGACCGAGGCCAAGGCGCGTGCGGCGGCGAACAACGCAGGGAAGGCACGCCAGGCCCGTACCGACCGTGTGGGGCAGTTGCGTGCCCAGGCGGTGCGGTTGCGGGCGGCAGGGGCGACCTACCGGGCCATCGCCGAGGCCGTGGGACGCACCGCCCGCACCGTGATGACCTGGCTGAAAAACGCGCCCATCTACAACACCGTGGGAGACGGTGAAGTTCTCCAAGCAACAGGTATTGGTTCCGCCCCCTCCCCTAGCCTGGAGGTGCCCCCCGGACCTGCCAAGGAAGAGGATGCCCCCGTAACGTGTGAACCCGCCTACCAGTGGCCCGAAGGCGTCCTGCCTGGAGAACCAGACCCCGACTTCCGGGACCGGCTCCCCCCCGAGCACCGCGGCCTCACCCTCTGGGTACCCCTGGACTACCTGGAGGACTACCCGCTGGGCTCCGGGTACTGGTCTTTCACCACCGCCTCCGACTACTGGGAGACAGTCAAGGACGGACCGTTCCACGGGGCTGCGCTGGGTGGCCGAGAACTGCACGTGACGCAAGTCGGGGCCCGCCTCGGCAAACTCCACGGGTTACGCGTCCCCCATCTGACGGCCGTCATCTACGAGGTCATTCGAGGTGCCGGCGAGACGCGCTGGTCTGCACGGTTCCCCGGTTACATCGTCCACTGACAGGGCGTGTCCGGGACCAGTGTGGCGGTGCTCCCAGTGTTTGTCTGACCGTTAGCTGGGCCGGTCGGGAACGCGGCCGAGTGCGGTGTGGTGCGGGAGCGAGGATCGCCGCGAACATCTCCTGTAGCGCAGCGAGGTCGTGATCCTCGGCTGCGGCCCGCGAGGCGGCATCGTTGACCGCCCCGGTGAACTGGGTCTAGTCCAGCTACCAGTCGGCGGCTGTGGCCAGAAGATCGAAGACGAAACCGGCCGAGCGGGGGATCATCGACACCAGTAGGAACGGTTGCGCCCCCGGGATCGTTTTGCGCAGCTCCACGGCAGCGCAGCTGCCCCGCCCAGGGATAGATGTCCTAGAACAAGAGACAGTGAATGGCCTGCAGTTCGGCCAGATCTCGGGTGGGTGGCGGAACAACCGCCGGATGTGGGCCGTCACCTGGTCAGCTTCCGCAGTGGCGAGCTCTGTGGTGGTGCAGGCGCCGATCAGGTCGGTCAGGATCCCGGTGTGTGGGTCCAAATACCGGGCACGGTGCGGGCCGGGGGCCTTACTCAAGGCCGTAGCGGGCGCGGGTGCGCCGAACCAGCTCCTCGACCTCGAGCCCACCGGCGGCGAAACGATCCAGCTCCGCCTGGGTCGCTGTGGTGACGTGAAGCCCTTCCATGGCCGCACTGTGCACCACGGAGCCCACCTGTCGTGCCCGGTCTATCTCGAGAGCCGGCGGCAGAATGTGCTGCTGAGCCATGGAACCTCCCCGATCAGTGTGTCGAGCCGCGCCATGCACAACTGTCTCCCACTCCCCCACTCCTTTTGTGTGCTTCGCCGGTCCAAGAAGATGCAGGAGTGTTGATTGGCCGGCCGCCGTCGTGATCGTTGCCCCGGTCATCGATGATCCGGCGGTGTCGACGGCATTTAGTCCGGTGGTCACGGATCGCTGCGAGAGGCCGGATCTTCACAGGGCCTTCCTCATGTGGAGGCTGGGTATGGCCACCTTCCGGTCGGCCGGTGCCCGACGGGCCCCCACCGCCTGGTCCGGCCCTGGTCGATGTTCCAGCTCTCTATCGCGCTCGGGCACCCCGGAGGGTTCACCGCGGGGTGGACCAGTATGCCTCGAGCCGGGCCATGGCGTCTTCGGGAGTCATCGCGGCGACCTCTTGGACGCTCAGTCCGACCTGGGTAATGAGGCGGCGGGCGAGCCAGTCCGGGACGGGCTCCACCGGGACCGGTTCGGGGGTGGCCTCGAGGTCAGCGAAGAGACGGCCCATGGACTCCAGCACCGTGGTGAGAGCGGTTGCCTGGGGCGAGGTGCCCAGGGCGGCGACACGGGCGGTCATCTCCTGGTAGACCTCATCATCGGATCGGGCGCCGGCGGCCCAGACCTCGGCGACATCGATCACGGTGGCCCCGACGGTGTCGGTGGTCGTTCGCCACACGATGCGCCAGTCGCGGTCACCGACCACTAGTTTGCGGAAGCCGATGAGGTCTCCCAGTAGTGGTTCGCCGGCATCGACGGAGCGTTCCAGCAGGAGCATTTTCTTGAAGGCCCAGCGCACGATCTGGGGGTCCTTGCGGTGCAACCGGTGCAGGTCGGCGATGGCGTCTTCGGTGAGTCGTACTACCGCCCGTGGAGTATCCGGGGTGGAGGGCCCGGGCGTGCTCACGGTCTGCCGGCGGCCAGGTCGGCGTCTAGTTCCGCCTCCAGCTGGGCCCGGTCCAGGCCGAAGGCGGTCAGTGCCTCATCCAGGGAGCCGCGCACTCCGCTGTCGGTGGCAGCACGCACGATGACCAGGGCCGCATCGCGCAGGTCTCCCTCCAGGGTGCGCAGCTGCTCCAATTGGCGGGCGCTCACAACGGCGGCCACCGTCTTGCCGTGGCGGGAGACCACGACCTCCTCCCCTGCCTCGGCGTCTTTGATCAAACCGGCCACACCGCGCTGGGAGGCCTCGGTGACCGAGATGGGATGGGAAAGATCCAGAAGAGACATACCCAAAGTATACAGTTTTCTGTGCAGTTTAGGGGCTGGCGAAGATCGCCACCGAGGCCGCGAAGAAGCTGCCCGTCACCGGTGGGGTCGTCCACTGGGACCAGGCCCCGGAGGGGTACTGGGAGCGGCTCATGGCGGCCCTGCCCGTCACCCAGGTGTGGGTATCGCCGGGCGGCTGGCCAAGCGCCTGGAGGCGATGGGCATCGAGACGATCGCTGATCTGCGTGATGCCGACCCGGTGGCCATCCGCCACAAGTTCTCCGTGGTGCAGATGCGCACTGTGCTCGAGCTCAACGGCTTCCCCGCCATCCCCGTCGAGGACGTCGCCGCGACCAAGCAACAGATCCTGGTTTCCCGGTCGTTCCCGGACCCGATTCACGACCCGGAGATCGTCGGGGCCGCGGTGGCCGAGTTCGCCCAACGCGCCTCCCGCCGGCTCCGGAAGGAAGGCGAGGTCACCGGGCGCCTCACCGTGTTCGCCTCCACTTCCCCGCACCGGCCCGGACCCACCCACAACGTCTCGGCCCAGTTGCGTCTGGCCGTGCCCACCAACGAACCCGGGCCCCTGGTGACCGCCGCCCGGGCCGCACTGGTGCCCAAGCTGATGCACGGCATGTCCTACATGCGTGCCGGCATCCTCTGCACGGACCTCGCCCCCGACGGGGCAGTGCCCGTCCTGCCCGGAGTCCTCGAGCAACCCGTCCCCCTCGGGGAGCTCATCGACGCGGTGAACGGGCGCTTCGGCACCGGCACCCTCGCCCTGGGCCGACTCGGCGCCCCCTCCCCCGCCCCCTGGCGAAGCCGGCAAGCTGATCTGTCGCCCCGGTATACGACCGACTGGGCGGAACTACGCACCGTCAGCCGCCCCAAGACACAGAAGGAGCTGCCGCATGTTTCCTCGGCCCCGGAGAGCCTCCAAAACGCTTGCCAAAGAGGAGATTGGGGCGCCTCAACATCTATCCGCTGACTCGCCCACCAGCATCGCCGTACTATGGTGGCAATAGTAGGAATAGTACTTATAGATCTTCCATGTTGCGTGATTCCTGGTTCATTGAGCCAAAGCAATCGGCCACGGGCCATACGCACCCGGCTTGGTGTCCATGCTGGCCTCTCATCCTGCGAGGTGTGGCTGCTTCCCCTCGGCCGCCCATATGGTGGAGCCCTGCCTGACCGAGCCCTCCTTGCGTCACAGGGCCGTCCCGCCGACGAAATCGAGGTTCATTTGGTGGCCTCGTTTTGAGGATGCCGGGCTCGAAGTCCCCTGGTCCTTGGGTTGCAACATGGATGAGCCTCGCTAGTGGGTCATGGGACCTATTCGTACTTATAGTACTAAAAGAGCTAAAATCGGTCCGGCAGCCGATGCGCTCAGATGCGCATGCCATGAAGACTCGCCATAGAGCGGCACGTCGCGGTGCAGGGTGCTTGTTCGTTTACAGGGCGGCGTTCCGAGGTCTGAGATTCTTCATGTCGCAAGGAAAAGGGTTCAGCGGGACTTCCCCGTCAGCGCGACCAAGAGGTAGTGGCTCACCTCATTGTGGCCGACCTAGATGAGTGAAGGACGTAAGTCGTGAGTACCGGCCGAACGGGACGAGGAAGATCAGCGCCATGGACCTCTCCAGATCCTGGGCCCCGACGAAAGGTAAGGCAGTGGGACGCTCGTGGCCGGCCTTCCGCCAAAATGAGAAGAACACCGGCCGCAGACGGAGGCTGCTGATGGTGTCATCGGCACACCACAGGGTGTCCCGCGCGAAGCAACATACACATTGAAGCGTGGGGCTCTATTTATCACTCTTTTAGTGGTGTTAGTAGCTTTAGTGGTGTTACTGGGAATGGTACTAAAAATAGTAATAGTACGAATAGTAGTGCAGAGTGCGCCGGGGGTGAGGCGTGCAGATCTCCCCCGTCATACTTCGTGGTTGTCCCTTGATGCCAGTCAGTCGCAGTAGCCACGCTAGGCCATGGTGGGGGCCACAGCGTAGCCAATCCACGAAAGGAACTTAGGCCTCTGTTACCACTAATGGTACTAAAAGTAGTGTTAGCGGTGTTAGTGGTGATATCGCGCGGCCGTTCTTTGAGGGAAAGGGTTGGTGGGCGCCTGCGTGGTCGAGAAGTAGAAGGAATGAGCAGTTTTTAGTGATGACAACCTCCAGCTGCCACAGAAGGTCGGTCCTGGAACTTTCTCAGGCGGTGGCGTGGTCGTGGGCGCGCAGCTGGAGCAGGGCCAGGGCTGTGAGCGGGATGTCCACCCCAAGACCGGCGGCGGTGGCGACGAAGGCCCCGAGCAGGTGCTCGCCCTCATGGGGCAGTCCGGCGGTGACGTCGCGGTAGAGGGAAGAGGTGAACCCTGAACCTGGTGCGCTGAGCATGCCCACCATGGCATCGTGCTCAGGCCCGGGCATCGGATGGCCGGCGGCCGCGGAGACCTGCTCGGTCTCGGCGATGACAGCGCGGATGAAGGGTTCCCCGTCGGGGGCGGCCACGATGTCCCCGATAGGGGCCCGCATTAGGCAGGTGATGACCCCGGCGGCGGTGATGAACGCCCACTTATGCCACATGGCGCCCACCACGTCCTCGGCGATCGAGGCCTCCATCCCGGACACGGACAGCTCCCGGTGGATACGGCGGATCCGGTCGGTGACCTGTCCAAAGGGGGGACCGAGGGTGAGGGTGGCAATCGGGTGCATTTGATGGATCGTCCCGTCGTCGGCCACGGTGGCGACCACCTTCACAATCCCGCCCAGCACCCGGGCCGGTCCGAAGCGGTCGGTGAGCGCCTGCAAGTGAGCCATGCCGTTGAGGAAGGGCAGGACCATCGTCTCCGGGCCCATGGCGGGGGCGATCTGGTCAATCATGTCCGGCAGGGCACCGGCCTTGACCGCCACGATCACCAGATCGTAGGTGCCCTCCAGAGCCTCGGCAGTGACGGTGGCCACCGGGACCGTCTCCTCACCACCGGGCCCGACCAGGCGCAGGCCGTCTCGGAGCTGCTCGGCGCGGCGAGGGCGGACCAGGAAGGTGACGTCGCGCTCGGCCTGGATCAGGCGGGCCCCGAAGTAGCCGCCGGTGGCACCGGCTCCAGCGATCAGGATTCTCATCAGTTCAGTCCTTCCGGTCCTGCCCCGAGGAGGGCTTCGTCGATCCGGTCCCGGACAAGTGGCTTCTCGTCCTTGGCGAGTGTACGGAGCTTGATGCGCGGTTCAGGTGCGTTGGACTGTACCGCGGACCTCTTACCCCTAATGGTACTTTTAGTGGTTACTTCCGGTTCCGCGCTTGGGCGCAATACTTCCCAGTCGACAGGACCGAGCCCACGGCGCGATGGCAAGAATTAGTGCGTCCGGTGCGAGATCTGTCAGGCTCGGCCGGGAAGGGCGTGGTCCTCTGGTCGGGCAGGTCATGTAGGACTGCATGAAGGGAGCCAACCTCCTTCAAACGCCACTTCCTCGGACAGTGGGGAACGGCATCGCAGATGTGCCGGGGCTGTGAAGATCAACGGTCATGAAAGAGAGATCGGCCTGCGGGGCTTCTGTCAGGCGTGTCAGCAGGTAGACGAGTGACTGCCCCTAACAGTACTGTTACCCCTATTGGAGGTTATATCTATGACGACGCGCATCCTCGCTCTGTGCAACCAGAAGGGCGGCGTGGGCAAATCCACGACCACCTTCCACCTCGCTCGAGCTGCCATCACCGCCGGTCAACGGGTGCTGGTGGTCGACCTGGACCCGCAGGGCAACCTGACCAGTGTCGCGGCCGCCGAACCGGTGCCCGAGGACCAAGTGGGACTGGCGGATGTGCTCAGCTCCCGCGCCGAGGAGACTGCACGGGATGTGATCGTGTCCGGGGTGTGGGAGGGCCTGGACGTGCTGCCGACCACGGGGGAGGCCCTCGGGTTCGTCCGTGACGAACTCGTAGTTGCCGGCGCCGGACGCGAAGGCCGGCTGCGCGAGGCCCTGACCGAGGTCGCGACTGACTACGACCTGATCCTCATCGACTGCGCCCCCAGCCTGGACCAGCTGACCATCAACGGGCTCACCGCCGCCGATGCGGCCGTGGTGGTCACCCAGTCGAAGCTGTGGAGCGCTAACGGGCTGGCGCACCTGCTGACCACGATCGACAACGTGCGCCGCTACTACAACCCGGGCCTGACCGTGGCCGGGATCATCGTCAACCAGCACGAGGAGCACACCGTGGCCGGCCGGCACTGGCGCCAGGAGCTCCAAGAGGCCGCCACTGCCCGCTCCCTGACCGTGCTCACCCCGCCGGTGCCCAAGCGGGCCGCGATCGCCGATGCCACCGAGGCCGCCCGCGGCCTGGACGAGTGGGGCACCAGCGAAGCCACCACGCTGGCCGGTCTCTACGCCGACTACCTCACCACCCTGGAAGGAGCCCGCTGATGGGCCGGCCCGCACCGCGCAAGTCCAGCCTGGCCGGGCGCACCCCGGTCACCCCACCACCGGCCGACCCCGCCCCGGCCGACCCGGCTCCTCCAGCGGCGGCCCCGGCAGTCCAGGAACAGCCTGCCGCTGTCGCGCCGGAGAAGAAGAGCAAGTACCCGCCGAAGGTCTCCTTTTACCAGGACCCGGCCGACACGGCCCGGGTGCGCGGGGCTATCTTGCATACCCAGGTGGCCGAAGGCACCCGGTCGCTCTCGGACTTCATCAATAACGCCGTAATGGCCGAGGTGCACCGCCTGGAAGCCAAGTACAACGGGGGCCAGCCCTTCCCCGCAGTTGGTGCCCGGGGCCTGCCCCAAGGCCGCCCCCTGGGACGCTAACGCGTCTGGGAAGATGGTGGGCCACAAAGGAATCGCCACCCAGCCCGAGGGCTGGGTGGCGATTCCTTGCAACGGTGCTCTGGCCGCTGGCTCAGGCCACCGCGGCTCCTCGTGCGGGGCCCCGCGGTCGTGTCAGGAGATAACGGTGATGTTCGCCGCCTGCAGGCCCTTGGGGCCCTGCTGGACCTCGAACTGAACCCGCTGGTTCTCCTCCAAGGAGCGGAAGCCTCCGGAGTTGATCGCGGAGAAGTGCGCGAACACGTCCGCGGACCCGTCCTCGGGGGAGATGAAGCCGAAGCCCTTCTCGGCGTTGAACCACTTGACCACACCAGTAGTCATATCTTCTACCTGCTTCTGTTCTGCGAGCTGTCGAGCCTCCCCCGAGGTCCGGAGGGCTCGTGCACGTCAGGGACGTACGCTGTCCACCCTGGCAGAAAGGCCCGTCCGCGGACAGGGGCTGATCGCATTACGACGCATGGATCACCTGCTCCGGGGATGTCGGTGGTACTGCGCTGAGCGCTGTGCTCACCAAGTGGTGGTCTCGGGCCGGTTCACTGGTCCTGTCGCAGGGGGCGCACCACCGGCGGAGGAGGGGCGGGGACGGACTTTCACGTGTCCGGCCCTGATGCTGGGGTGCTGGTGGGCGAAGGTCGGCAAGATGACCCCTTGCAGTGACTGCGGCGTATCGTCGCTACGGTGGGTTCTCGCCCCGGAGGCGCGGCCGGAGGGTTGGCTCGGTGCCCGCTCAGTGCTCGCTGAGGGATGTGGTCATCGGGTGATCCACCCCGCTGCCCGGTCGCACACCTGGTGCCGTGCCCCGATGCCGAGGAATCGCTGTGGCGGTGGCGGTGGCGGAGACTGGGGTCGTCCCCTCCCACCTCACCTACTGGAGAACAGATGGCACCTGCTCACACCACGATTCCGACCCGTCTGCTGCCGGCCACGTTGCGCCCGGTCCCGGCCACCACGGGCTACGTGCTGGGCGCCTACACCGCCACCGCCGAGGCCTACCCGGGGGCGGACGCGGCCCAGTGCCTGGAACTGTTTCTGGAGGGCACCGTCGTCGCGGTGGTCACTGAGGGCGAGGGGGAACCGGAGCAACTCACGGTCCGGGGCGCCACCGAGGAGGAACGCCGGGTGCGTGAGGAGCAGGTGGAGGCGTGGATCGGGGACTTCACCCGGGCCGGGTTGAGCTATCAGGAGGTCATCGGTGGCCGCCTCTACGACGTCGGCTATGACCGGGAGCTGGTGGCCATCGCTTTGCTGGCCGAAGCGGAGCTCACCGCGATGTTCGCCCAGGAGACCGAGCGTTTCTACGCCGCCTCCCGCACCGCGGTGGCGCGCCAGGACTTCCATCCCCTGTCCGGCTCCTCCTCGATGACCGATGAGCAGATCCGCGAGCAGCTGGCCCACCACGGGGCCGGGGCCGTGTTCTGGTCCCCGGACCAGCACGCCTGGATCACCTGAGAACACCCAGGGAGCGAGCTCCCTTCCACAACGCGTCCGCCGGTACCGGGGCGTCCCCTGCCCCCTCTCCGGGCGATGCCCTCGACCCCGCACCGGTCTCCCACCGGGAAGCTGACCGGGCCGATCATGGACGAGCTGCCGCTGTTGATCTCTCTGACCGGTCTGGCCGCGGATGTGGTGGTCATTGACTGCCCGAACCGGCGGGGTGGGCCGTTGACGCTGTCGGCGTTGAACGCGGCGGACACCGTGGTCTACGCCGCCACCGCCACCAGCGACGGCATCGACGGGGTGGACGGGGCGAGGCGCACGGTCGCCCAATTCCGCCGGCACCGCCAGCAACTCGGCGCCCCGGACACCCTCACCGAGGCCGGCATCGTCGTCGGCGGAGTGAAAGAAACCATCATGAGCCGAGCGGCGGTGGCCAGCCTCGAGGAGCTGCGCGCCACGGGGTTGTTCCTGGAGCCGTTGATCCCAGACCGGGCCATCGTCCAAGAGGTGCGGATCTCGGGGGAGTGGTACGGCCAATACCGCAAGGGCTCCCGGGTACTGGATGCCTACACCGCGATCGCGAAGCAGGTGCTGCGATGATTGAGCAGCCCGAGCGCCCCGCCTCACTCCAGCGCCGGAAGCCCCGCCCGGCCCCGGATGAGCACATCGACCCGGTCGACTACACACCCCCACGCGCTACCTCACCCCAGCCCGCGACACCGGTGGTGTCGTCCCCGCCGGTGCAGGCGGCACCGGCGGCGCAGCCCCCGGCGGCGAAGCGCGGCCGTGGCCGGCCGCGCCGGGAACCCACGATCCAGCTCGGGGTGCGGGTGGCCCAGGACGTCTCCGATCTGATCGAGGAGCTCACCGAGCACGACGGCACCGCTCGTGCGGTGATCGAGAACGCGGTGCGCGCCTACGCCCAACAGCTCAATCGATAGAACCGGCCCCCGATAGGGGAGGGGGCGGCTGCGGGCGGCTTTCCCATGGTCGGCGAGGAAGGAACCCGGCTCACCGTTGCTGGTGGGCCGGGTTCTCTTCTTCTGGGGGCAGGCGGCGGGATGGGGTGGGTGGTTCCGTGGGTCGTCGATCGACCCGGGTGCCCGCGACCTTTCCGTAGGGGCCAGGGCCAACCTCCAGCGAGGGCAGTTGTCGGGGGCCAAAGGGGCGACCAGCGCTGTCCAGGCTGGACGCGGGGCGTCCCGGGGCACCGTGGCCGGGAACAGATCATCAGCCCGTCACCGGCTGCTCACCGTGCGGAGGCGGCCACGGTGCGGGCCCTCGTGCTCGAGCCCTGCCCCGGGGCGTTCCCCGGTGATGCCGCGGCCGTGGCCGCTGGCATCAGAGCCCGCTGTCGCGGATCACCCGGACAGGCCTGAGGGCGTGTCCGGGTGGGGGAGTGGGGGGTCTACTGGGCGGCGTAGTAGGCGTCCTTGACGGACTGGTGGATGCGGCCGCGGTCGGAGACCTGGTGACCGTTCTCCTTCGCCCAGGCCCGGATCTTCGCCGTCTCCGGGTTACCACCGGTGGAGGAACGGGGCCCGGTGGTCCGTGCCGGTTTGCCCTGGGCCCGCCGGCCAGCGGCGGCGTAGGGGCGCAGGGCCTCCCGCAGCTTCTCCGCATTCGCGGTGGAAAGGTCGATCTCGTACTGCCGGCTGTCCAGACCGAACTGGACGGTCTCCTCTGCGGGGCCGCCCTCGAGGTCGTCCTCCAAAATGATTTGCACGCTCTGCGCCATCACAACACCTTTCCCTTTGTCTCGTCATGTTTTTCGCTGGAATACTCCCACAAGCAGTAACTCCGGCACCCACATCCTTTCCCGCATGCTCTCTGCGGGATGTCGAAGTGGCGCCGATTGTGGTGAGCGATTCCGCGCACTGGTTACCCTACCGGTAAATTGCCTGTCACTTTTTTATTGATAGAACAACCATTAGAAGCTTGCGGTCGTCGTTGAAGATTGATTGGAGAACCAACGAATTTCTGGACAGTCCCTGGGGACTGAACTACTTGACGCCCAGGCGTCTTTGGTGACTCCCTGGGAAACGAGGAACTGATGAATCAGCAATAAAATTGACGCTCGTGCTCATGGATCTACTGAGGGTCGGTGGCTGTCAGAAGCCCGTTCCAGGAGCCAGCTGCCTGCTTGATGTGGGTTTCACTGGCGAATACGTAGCGCCAGGTCCCGAATTGTTCGTCGTCGCGGATGAAGCGGGACCAACGTTCGGCAGCGGCTTTTTTAGTCAGTACGGACGTGTCCCGGGCGTCGGCATCTGACTTTCCTTCGATCACCCAGTGAGTGCCGTGTTTGTCGATGGCGATGAAGTCGGGGAAGTAGCGTCCGGTGTCGGTGTGGATGAAGGCTTGGCCGGTGGTGTAGACCCGCAGCCACCAGGTGATTTCTTCGTCTCGGTCCAGGAGCTGGGCCAGGGCCCATTCGGTGGACTTGGCGTCGAAGGAGGCGGTGGGCATGATGTTCTTCTTCCAGCCCTGGAAGTGCACTCCCTTGCGGTAGTCGTCCTCGTAGGCGTGCGGTGCGGCCGGGTCCACCAGGACTGGTTCCAGGGGTAGGGGCACGGGAGTGAGGACGTAGGTGCGTTCCTGTTTCCGGTTGCCGATGGCGGTGCGGATCAGCTGCCGGATGCCTTCGATGGCCTGTTGGCGGCGGTGCTGACCCCACTCGGCGGCTGCCTGCTCGGTGGAGGTCACCCCGGCTCCGCGCAGGAACGCGGTGACCAACCGCCGGGCAGCGGTCTTCTCCCGCCGTTCAGCGGTGACCTCGGGTTGGCGCATGATCGCCTGGGTCAGTTCCTCCCGGACAGTGTCCAGGCTGGCTACTTCCTGTTGGGCTTCCTCGCTCTTTTGTGGATCCACCACGATGGCGATGTCTCCGTTGCGTCGACGGGCGTCGAGGGCGTCGCGGAAGATCAGGGTAGGGACTTCACGGATGAACCGGGCGCCGGCGGCCTCGGCGTCCCCGTCGTGGACGTCGGAGAGCGAGAATCGGGCGGTGACGAGTTTGGCTTCCTGCCGGGGGAAGACGATGCGTGGGGCGCCCTCGATGCGTACACGGGGCCCTGGAGTAGGAATGGCCTGTCGCTGCTGGGACTCCTGGAGGACCAGCACCGGGGTGGCCTCCGCGGGGTCCTCATCGGGCTCTGCTGCCATGGTGAACAGATCGCCCTGGTTCGGATCCACAGCCAAGGGGTCGAACAGGGATCCCGGCTCCGCGACTGGCCGGGGGACAGGGGAGGAAGTGCCGGCGGAGGGCGTGGTGGTGGCTGCGCCCTGGGCATCGACCTCGGTTTGGGCGGCTGGGAGCTGCAGGCGCCGGCGCAGCACGTCTTTCTGGGACAGCAGCGCCTGGTAGGAGTCGTGAGCCACCAGATCCACCTGGTCCACCATGGGCACGCCGGTGCGCTGACCGAAGGGCAGGCGCAGACCCCGACCGAGAATCTGCTCGGTCAGCGTCTGGGAGGCCAGTTTGCGCAGGGCCACGATCACCGCGATGTTCTTCACGTCCCAGCCCTCGCGCAGCATGTTCACGCTCACGATCGCCCGGATAGGAGAGTCAAGACGTTCCACATCGGCCAACGCCTGCAGGGCCACCTCGGAGGATTGCGAGGTGATCTCCAGGACTGCGGAGGGGTCCCCGATGAAACCCGGGCCGGCCAGCATCTGTCCGACCTGCCCGGCGTGTTCGATGCTCTGGCAGACCACGAACAGCACCGGACGCACTCGTGGTGCGTCTGCGGCGACGGTCCGGTACTGGGTGTAGGCGTCGTCTTTGGCCCGTAGCAGCTGGCAGGCATCGGCCAGCTGGGTGCGTTCGTCCTTGGTGCCGTCCTTGCGGTAGACGATGACCGGGACCTTCACATGCCCGTCGGCGATGGCTTCACCCAGGGTGTACTGGAAGACGATCTTGGGGATGTCGGCCGCATCTGGGGTCGCGGTCAGACCCACCAGAGCCACCGGGTGCAGGTCACGGATGGCCTTGGAGAAGGCCTTGGCCTTCTCGTGATAGATGTGATGCTCATCGGCGATGACGAACAGGTCCTCGGTATTCTCCAGATAGGCATAAAGCGCGTTCCCGAGGGTTTCGTCGTCTTCTCGCACCCGGCGGCTGACCTTGTCGCTGGGGCGGATCAGCTGCTGGACGTTGAAGACGAACACCTTCAACCGCTCCGGATCCCGCAGTACGGTCCCGACCTCGGTGCGCTGAAAGTTCTCCGGGGTGATGACGAACGGGACGGTCTCCGCGCCGGCGACGTACTTGGCCGAGGCTTCATCGAAGTTGGCCAGGGTCTTGGTCTGGATCGTGCTGTTGGGGGTGACCACCAGGACGTGACGCACTCCCTGGGCGGCGAGGTAGTCGATGAGCGAGGACAACAGGAAGGTCTTGCCGACACCGGTCGCCAGATCGGCCACCATCTCGGTGAAGGACCCGCCGGCGGCCACGAGGGCCTTCACCACCTCGGCCAGAGCCAGCCGGTTGGGTTCGCGCAGATCGAAGCGGGCGGCGATCTCCAGCAGCAGCGCCTCGTCATAGGTGATCTCGAACATCACTTCACCGTCGCCTTCGGGAACAGGTCCTCGGGGGCCTTACGCAACCGGGAACCGGGGGACAACTCACTCAACAGCTGTTCGGCTTCCGGCAGCACACCCTTGGCCACGACCACCGCTTTCTCCCCATCGCCGAGGTGCTCCACCACGGTGCGGACCACCTGCTCGTCGGCCACTCCGTCCACGACCGCCAGGCGCAACCGGCGCTTGACCCCGCAGAACACCGGATGGTCCGGGGTCAAGGAGAACCGCAGTTGACCGGCCACGGCCTTGGAGAAAGCGCCATTGGTCGCATCCTCGGACAGGTACACCTCCCCGTCCTCGTCATCGACCTCATACATGGACGGGCCCATGTGGGCGACGGTGAATCCACCTCCACCAGCCCATTGCACGGTGGTTTCCTCCTTGGTGCGGGTGGCTGTCCGCAGTGCCTTGACCATGTGGGGATCGAGACCACTCACCGCCTTCGAGACCCGGCCGAGCAGAGTGGTGAAAAGCTGGGCGTCCTCCGGAGTGACACCTTCCGGCAACTCTGCAACGCCTACTCGTTCCTTCTTGGTCGTGATGCCCCCGGGATCTTCACCGCGGACGACCTTGGTCAGACGCGGCACCAGGAACCGGTCCACCGTGGCCTGCTGCAGCTCCACCGTCACCCAACGCCGGCCCATCTTGTGCGCCACCGCTGCCGTGGTCCCGGAGCCGGCGAAGCAGTCGAGCACCAGGTCCCCGGGACTCGTGGCGATGTGGATGATCCGCTCGAGCAAGCGCTCCGGCTTGGGCGTGGCGAAGGCCGTGACCTCAGGGAATAGCAGATTCATCTCGTGCTTGGCCGACCGATTGTGCCCCACATCGTCGTGGAACCACAGGGTTTGGGTGGCTCGGCTGGTGCTGATCTCGTGCAAATAGCGCTTGAGCTTCAGGCCCCCATTGCCGCCCTTGGTGAAGTACAGACGAGGCCAGCTGCCCTGTTTGTGTCGGGCGCGTGCCACCTTCTCGGCTTCATCGAGGTCCATGTCGACCATCAGCGCCGGCACCGATTGCCGGACCTCATCGACGGGCACTCCGCAGATGAGGGCGCGTCGTTCATCGTCGCCAATATCAACGCGTTTGTAGGGCACACCCCACTCCTCCAGCAGAGCATGGATGGAGTCCTGATTCTGGCCCCAGCATCGTCCCTTGGCGGGGTAAACAAGCTCGCCCGTGAACGGGGATTGAATGGCATAGACCCATAGCTGGTTCCTGTAGGCGCTGGGGGCTGCCGGATCTCCAGAGACCCACGGCCGGGGATCACCATCCGTGGACTTGTACAAGGCATCTCTGGAAGCCAAACGCTCCAGCCGATTACCTCGCCACTCAGGACTCTTCGCATAAACCAGGATGTAATCCTGATCCGTGGAGAAAGTCGGCGCGTCATTGCGGGGAGAGTAGGCCTTCTGCCAGATCACCGTGCCCATGAAGTTCTCCGCCCCGAACTCCTCATCCAACAGGACGCGCATCCGGTGAACCTCGGCGTCGTCCAGGTGCACCCAGATCGAGGCGTCCTCGACCATGAGCGGCTTGAGGTCGCGGATACGGTCACGCATCATCGTCAGCCATACCGAGTGCTCCAAAGCATCGGCGTAGTGCTCGAACGCCTGATCAGTGTTGAAGGGCGGATCGATGTAGACCAGTTTCACCTGGCCCCGGTACTTCTGCGACCACTCCGGCACCGTGCCCAGCGACCGCAACGCATCAGCGGACTCACCAGCGATAAGAAGGTTCTCGCCGGCCCCCGTGGGTCCTTCGAGCTCTCCTACTTTGCCGGTGACCTGGATGCTCTTCACCTCGCGGGCGCGAGGGTCGGCTCGGTCCACCCACTGGTAGTCGTACTTCCCGTGCTCCGCGGGAATCAGGGCCGCATCCTTGCCCATCCACGTCAGCTCAAGACGCCCCTTCGGTGACTTCATGCCCGCCCTTCAACTCAGCCCAATCCCTGACGAGGCAATGGGCTGTACAAGGGCCACGCTGAAGCAGCGTGGCCCTTTATTGCTGTAACTGTCTGGTACTCAGCTTTTCACAAGACCGCTGGCCTCCAGCACGGACCCGCACAGCCCGCTCAGATGCGGGCAGGGACATCGGTGAGCACCTCCACGAGGTGCTCGGAATGCCTTGGGTCCAGCAAGGTCACCCTGATGACTTTGCCCTCAGTTCTCGGCCTGTAGGCCTGCGCGACGAAGGCCGGAAGGCTGACCCGAGGCCGGGTACCGGCTGAGCGCCCTATGGCGGGCCCGGGAGCACCCACGCTTGGACCCGGCCACGGACACGGCTGTGTGGTGGCGCGACTACGTCGAACCGACCATGCGCACCCTCTTCGACGCCCACGGACCCTTTGAAGGTTGCACCCCAAAGCGCCCCCACCCAAGCTTTCCCCTCACTACTATCTCGCCGCCAAGTGATTTTTCCATTGATCGTCTCGGCCGCATACAACACCTTGAAACCCGAAGCGTCTGGCAGTCGCATATCACCTTCGTCGCCACAGAGCTATGTAATGAGATTTATGGACTAGCCTAAACCTTATCCCTTCTTCATGTGAACCCTGAGTAGTAAGGGATCCCTGTCTGGCCGATAGCTTGCGACCACATCCTCGTCCTTCAAGCGGTTCAGAATGGCACGGTGTTCTGGCGTGTCGGGGATTTTCGGTCGCTGCGTTCCTTGATCAGCGATGACAGCATAGTTACCCCCAATTCTGCGGAGGATTTCACGTAAATTGTCAGTGTTGATAGTTTCGCCCGATTCTGCGAGGAGGCAGATAAGTGATTCAGGAGCCACACCACCGTTGCGAAGGATTTCGATCTGGTTGTAACCCGCGGTCCAACCAGAGTGCACTGCATAATCAGTAATAGCTTGATACGTCCGCATTCCCGCGCCGTCGGTGTAGTCAGCAAGGTTGTCGAGAATCCTGCGTTTTACATGGTTCGGAATACGGGCGCTCGACATCAATTCGGGCAAATGCTCGATTGGCGCGTGTTCAGGCGTCATAAATTCGCCAAATTGTCTTGACTTCGCGATCGCTGCCTCTCGGGTCGGCCAGTCCACCATAAGGTCATGGGAGAAGGCCTCGGTATCGTCGGTGATCAGCCTGTGTTCGAGCAACAGACCCACCAGTTCGCCGGACTCGGGCTCGATGGAAGTGGCGCGGAGGGGATAATCAAGTCCGAGACTGTCGACAAGACGTACTCGTAGTGCTGCCTCAGGAAGTGATTCGTTCGCATTAATGATTGCGGTGGCGAGTCCGGTCAGAGCGTCGAGATCGGCTCCCTGTACGTCGACAATCCTGCCCGATGACTTCAAGACGGCGGCCAGATGGACATCGATCTCACCGATCTGTCTTAGGTAAGCGTCGATGTTGGTAAATGTCGAAGGCACACGTGTGTTTCCTGCAAGTGCAGGCCATGCCTCGGGGATTACGTCGGTAATGTTTTCCACCGTGCAGTTTGGGGAAGCTTCAGCGATGAGCGTCAAAGTCCCATCTGCGTCACGGGTGGCCGCGTCGTTGATGATGGATGTGAAATCAGTAGGCGTTGCAACAGTGTACGGAGTGGCAGACGACGTACGTACAGCCTTAACGTAGCCGGAGAGATGTTCAAGCGCATGGTCGTAGACATCTGCATTGCGTGTACGCAGGGTATCCAAAGCGATGTCTTCGCTACCGGTGAGCGTTGACAGGTTTTCTGCAGTCACGGCATAGGACTTTGTTTTGATTGCTGCCTTACGGGCTTCAGATGTGAGTGGGGTGACGCTATTCAGTTGAGCCTTAGCGGCGGCCACTACATACATTGCATGCTCCGCGTGCTGGGAGCTGGCGGGATTACTTAAGGACAGGAAGGAAGGGTAATTGGTTTCAATGTACTTACGCACGGGACTGTCAAGGTTGTACGCGACGGAGTTTACCCAGGCGGTGAGCGCCGCATCGAAGATAACCTCTCGCATTCTGTCGTCCACAGGAGCGCGTTCGACTACATAGGCGAAGACGTCCTGCCACGATTGAGCGAGCAGACTGATCAGTGCCGGCGGTCGCTGACCGTGTGCCATGTACCGGTCGAGGAACTGGCGTTCTTGGCTTCCCCAAGTGAGAAGCTCACGCACCACACGATCCGCATCCTTGATCCGCGTAGTCAGCAGATGGTCCATGACAGAGACGTTGTACATGCTCCGGTCGCCCAGCACGCTTACGCCCTGGTCCCTGATGATGGCGTCCACGTCGTCTGCTTCTAGCTTGTACAGCATTTCAGGCTCACCACGGTCGACGTGGTGCATGACGTAGTTCAGCGCGTCCGGACGAAGAAGTTTTCCGTAGAAAGGGGACACATAGAGTCCGAAGTAAGCATTGAGGTAACCGTGGGCGACCAAGTCCTGGGCGAGATGTGAGGTTAGAATCTCCTGAGTCAACTGGCGAAAGGTGCGGACCCCATCGTTTTCCAGGTCGCCTACTGGAAGTGTGAATTCTGGCCGGTGGTAGAGGCCGTTCCAGTCGTGATGTTGCAGGAAATCGATGTCAGCGGCAATCCGTTCACGTTCATTATTCGTTGCTTCTCGATCGACCTGCTCCCATTTGCGAGGATCCAGTGTTTCCCCCAACAGTTCTTGCAGCCCCTCAAGCGGGAAATTAAAGACTGCCGACCCGTACGGTGAAGGCAAGGTTACCGTGATCGCAGATTGAGCGGAGACAAGTTTAATCCAGAAATTAGCAGTCGACATTTCGAGCGTGTCGACAGTAACATTGTTTACAGTGATTTGAGCCTGCCGGGGGCTTCTGTTTGGCAGCTGCCAACTTAGGGCCAGGAGTGCTGCCGCATCCCTAAGCTTTTCCGCCAGGCGCGCAGCTCTGTGATCAGCGGTGTCAGTAATTCGCATATTATTGCGAATTTCCAGGTCCTGTTGCGTTAGCTCTTCGATGTTTACGCTGACAAGTCGGCGCCACGCCTTGTATAGCGAGTCTAAGTTGCTAGTTGCGATACGGAGCGATTCGAAGTCAGACATGTGAATGTTCTTGTAGAGAACAATCGCAAACAACCGGTCCACATCGAGGCCGGGTACCGTGCTACCCATCATTAACAGCCTGCGGCGAAATACCTCAAATTCGTTGCGTATATTGCGAATAAGCCTCATGTCCGCAACGTGACGGGCAGCAATGTCAATTAGATCATGCGAGACCATGTACTCGTCGCTGCTCATCTCGCGAGCCATAAGGTCTCGTGCATTCCGGTGTGTCAGAAAGGGCACCACGGGCACCACGAGATCGAAGAACTTCGTACGGTTAGCCCGCCGGATTTCGGTGTGTGCTTCATCGCTCCATGTGTCTTCGTCGTCGAGGCCGAGTCGCTCGAAGACGCTGTCGCGCAGAGCATAAATGAATTTGATTGGCTTGTTTTCAATTTGCTTGGCCGAGTTGAGCAACGTGTTAAGGGCCCGGAGCGTTTCAAAGATGTGCGCGTCATCGAAGCGGTCGATGTCCTCGAAGATGACGATGTCCCGCTCGCTGATTTCGAAGTAGTACATGATCTCGTCGAGGTACTCGTCGAAGTAACTGGTTGATTGGGGCGACAAAGTGACTGTCGCTGGGCCAGCAGCCACTTTTTCAATGGTCATTCGACCATTGCTCAACCAGCGTGCGGAGTAGACCACCGCACTGGAGGCAATGAACAGTGCAAACGTCGTGAGTAAAACTTGCCATTGCTCAGTGCCTGCCACCTCCACGAGCGGTCCGGGTCTCGCAGTGAAAAAGAAGAATGCCGTAATTAGTAACCCAAAACCTAGTGCAATCCACATTTCCTGGCGTTTTCTAAAACTGGTGATTCGACGGAACCGGGACCTGGGCGTCTTGTGTGGACTCTCTTGATAAAGGAGTTGCTTGACGATTTCCTTTTGAATGCGGTTAGTCGTTGTGTGGGCGGCGGGGTTTTCCTCTCCTGCTATCGCTTGATCTTCTGCGGGCGTTCCGAGGGTAGACAGTGATAGTTCAACCACCCGACGAGGGTAGGTCTCACTAATTTTTTGGAGAACACTGCTCTTTCCAGCCCCGTATGCCCCGGTGAGCGCAAGGTTCCGCGATGGAGGGGTGCCCTCGATCGCCTGAGTCAGAATCTGGAAGTAGAGCTCGTGATGTTGAGGCTCGTACTGCGGCGCAAGACTCGTCATCGCGGGCGCAGATTGAGATGAATTAGGAGATCCGGGTGATGGCATAGGGGGAGTGTCACGCATGTGCTGATGTTAACCATGCGGTCCGATGCCCCCTACCACGTCCCTACTGATTGTCCATTCCGGCTACGTCTACCTCCCAGTGGTCCCAGTCCTACCGGCGAGCCAAAGGAGGGCGAAGACTTAGTGCCGGCATAAGGTGTTCGACCTCGTGCTGATGTCAGGGAATCCTGGCAGCGTCAGGGTTTCATGACACTCGGAGGTGGACGTGCTCGAGCACGATGAACAGCAAGGCGTGACGGCGCCGCGCGCCGCGTGGGAGCTAGGGGCGGCCCTCGCCGATCATTCCGTGCCGGTGGATGACCGTGATGGGGTGGCTGTAGCCCAGTTCCTGCGCATGGCCGCTGATGCGTGGGCCGCCACGAAGACCGAGGAGAGCATCGACCGCGCTTTGGAGCGAGTGAGGTTTTTGCGCCTGCTGGAGCGCGGGGCCGGCGTGGCGCGGCGCGATGCCGTGGGGGACGCCCGGGGAAGCGAGGCCTCGTGGGCCAGGGTTGGCTGGTCGTTGAACACCTCCCGGCAGAGTGCCTATGAACGGTTCACCGGCTGACACTGTCTTTGGTGGGGCCCGTCGGCGGGTGAGACCGAGTCTTAGGAACCTTTGGGGCGTTGGTGCGTCTCGCAGGTCGGGGGACGCGAGACGTCTCATCGATGAACTTTGAACTTGTCATTGTCAGGCTGGCCCTCGAGTCCGTGGCGGGGTGAGGCTGGGGGTGATCAACTCCCTCAGCTGGTCTTCGACCATCCATGGTGCGTCCGCTTGGGCATGCATGTGCTGTGTGCGGCCGAAATTTACTCGAGCACCGCCGGGCCAGGTGGTGGGGCAGCTCCTAGCCAGGTTGCTGGTCGTATGCAGAAGCTTCCGCAGAACAAGAAAGTGCGTACAATTGTGAGCGATTGGGAGGTTGGATATGCAGTTGCAGAACCCACTGAGGGCCATCTGCCCCACGCTTGAGGCCGACATCCTCATGGCACTGGCAGACGGGTCCCGTAGCACTCCGGGCGCTCTCGTTCGCGAACGCGGCGTCCATGCTTCGGTCTCCGGCGTGCGCCGTTGCTTGGAACGACTGGAAGAGAACGGCGTCGTAGACGCCGGTCACCTTGGCAACCGAGTCGAGTACTCACTAAACGCCCAGCACATGCTTGCCGGCCTTGTTATTGAGGCGTCGAAGGCGACGGAGCTATTCATCCGGTTCCTTGCCGACCAAATATCCCGGTGGAGCGAGCAGCCATTGCAGGTGACTTTATTCGGTTCCGCAGCCCGCCGCGAGATGCGCAATGATTCGGACATCGACCTGATGTTTGTCGTCCCAGACGGAGCCAGCGACCTGCTGTATGAAGCGATCAGTGAGCTCGCCGTCGACGCGTATCGCCTCACCGGCAATGACGTCCGCCCGATGGTTTACGAGGTGTCCGAAGTTCACCGCGCACCGATCTTCAATTCGATTGATCGCGATGGCGTACACGTCTTCGGAGATAATCATTGGCTCTCACGCCAACTTCACACGTTGGCGGCTGCCTGATGACAGCGCGCACCGACGCTAACGCGCGCCTCGAAGATGCTCGCGCGTTCCTGGAATCAGCGAAAACTATCGACACACTGAACGACGCTGAGTCATACGCTGACGTGATCGCTACTAACGCGATTCATGCGGGAATTGCAGCCTCGGACGCCTTTTGCCTGTTGACTCTCGGCCGGCACTCCAAGTCAGAAAACCATGCCGACGCTGTCAGTGTACTGAAGGCGGCGGAAGGAGACGGCACCACCTTGAGCCGCCTATTGGGTGAAAAGACAAAGGCCGGATACAACGTCAAGAGCCTGACTCGACCCAAGGCCACGAAGTGCATTGAATGGGCCAGTAAGCTGCTGGACGCGGCCGAGGAAAAGTATGCCCAATCGTAAATTTTATGTGGCCCGTAGGGTCGGGTGCTGAAATTGACTATTGCTGAATGCATCTTGCAAGCGATGGTATGCGAGTTACATTAATTGCGAGACTAGATCGTCACTGACGGTTGCGGCTATTTAGCTGCTGGCACGTAGTTTCTGGACCCGTGCAGAAGGTTTGATCGTCTCGATCTTCGCATGTTGAGAATCAGGCAACGTGGGGGCAGACCTCGCCCATGGTGACAACGGATATGTAGGGACTGCCCCAAATGCTTTTAACTATGCTGCTCGTCGTTGACCCATCGTGGCCAACGTGGTGGGGCGAGCTAACCCAGCCTCATGCCACGCTTCTAGCGAGCTTGGCTGTTCTAACGAGCGCAGTAATCGCTTTCGCTGCGGCGTGGCTGACTCACCACAGGGAACGACAAGCTGCGCGCCAAGAAAGATATACTACTATTGCTGAACAATTGGCACACAAGAGTGAGACGGTGCGGCTGGCAGGTATTTATGCTCTTGAAGCATTAGCCAATGAGTGGCAACAGGCGAGGCAGGGTGGGCAACGAGACGTTGCGGTAGAACTGTTGTGCGCCTATCTAAGATCTCCCAGGCGTAAGGGCGGGGATAAGGAAGCGCGTTCCGCCGTAGCCACGATTTTTAGGCTCCATTCAAATGTGTGGACGAAAAAAATGGGCCTGGGGAACCGTTGGGTTCGCCGTATATTATCCCCGTGGATCAATGAAACAAGAGTGATACAGGCGCCCTGGCCTTCTGACATTATTAATTTGGAAGGTGCTGACCTGCGTGGTGTTAGATTTACCAACGTGGATTTCAGGGGGTCGCGTTTGGTGGGTGCGGACCTCACGGAGGCATTGTTGATGGCGTCAGACCTCAGAAAAGCTGACATATCACACGCTTGCTTAAAAAAAGCTTGTCTATGGAGAGCGGATCTGCGAGGAACTAATCTAAGCGGCGCCGATTTTGGTGTTTTGGGGGTAGATGAGGCGAGTTTTTGTGCACCACCTGATCTTAAGGGAATGGATAGAAATCCGTCAGTCAAATGGGACTCTGATACTATGTGGCCCACGGGATTTAATGTTAATGAGGTAATTAGTTATCAGACTGCCAAAAATGTGGTGACGCCTTCCCCTTGAGGTTGAGTCCGATGACATTGACCTCGCAGTGATGTGAGATCCGTTGAGCTGCAGATTGAATTTTTTGGGCGTCCGGCGTTCACTGGTTTGCTCGGCCCTTTCATTGCGGGTTCTTCTTTCGTGCGGTCAAGTTCGGATCATGATGCACTTTAGGTAGGAGTTCTGTGGCGGCTGGTGCATGGCTTCTCCCGCGCAGTTCACATGGCCAGCATCTGGGGAGGTGCAGGCGCCAACGGCTGGCGTGACTGACTATGCGGGTTGGGATGTGAAGGAACTGGGCGTGGACCGCGGTAATGCTGGCCCGGGCGGGAGCGATCGGGGCGAGAACACCTGCGGAGCGATTTACATTGAATGCCGTCGCAACTATGGCCAGCCAAGTGATGTTGGCGGGGAACGCCCCTAACAGCAGGTGGGCCTGTCGCCCAGCTTCCAGATTGGTGATGACTCGTTCGACGACCGCATGGTCATGGTAAAGGCCTTCGGCATCCTAGTTTCTGCTCGATACAGCCATTGGCCACCTGGGTGGGGGAAGAAGCGCTGCTGCGGTCCATGCCAGCTGAGGATCTCGCAAGCCATGGGATGCGAGACTTCTCGTCGAGCTCGAGGTAACTGTCCCACTTCCTTTGGGTGACGGTCACCTTTTGGAGTCCCTTTTCGGGGTTCGGGATGGCGAGTCGCGTCCACGCTGCGTCTGGGCGAGGTTCGTCAGTCAGCGGGTGAGACTGAGTCTTGGGAGTCTCTAGTGCGCTCGTGTGTCCTGCAAATCATGGGTTATAAGACGGATCGGTTGCGAGACGCTGCCGCCGAGATGCATCCACTCCGAAGAGGGTCCGATCGTTGTGAGCCGGGCACCGTGGCGGCGCCCTCCCACGGGACCGGGTAAGCCATGCAGGACGTGGTTACGACGTCTGGGCCAACTGTCATGCTTATGCATGGAAGAGGGATGGTCCCTCTCCACTGTTGAAGGGGAGGAGCTAGTCATGTCAGATCACATCAGGGGTGCTGGCCGTCCGGACCACTCGCGTGAGCCGGGCCGTCCGGATCACGCACAAGACCCCGGCCGTCCGGATCACGCTGGGAAGCCGGACACGCCCAATAGCCCGGGGTTTCCGCCGCGCCCGGATAAGCCGGGGAAGGTCGGCTGAGCGGTGCCGGATTTGGCCTGTTTACGTGACGGCCTGCTGGAGCAGGAGAAGTACCAGCTCCAGCAGGCCGGTTACCGCGTTGTCGATGTCGTAGACCGCGACGGTGTGTGGACTTTCACAGTGGTCGCTTCGGCAGAGAAGACTGGCATGGATGAGGTGGAACTAACCGTCATCTGTCCGCCCGCTTATCCCGTGATGCCGCCTATAGTCACGGCTGAACAACTGGGCATGCAACACCATCAGAACCCGTTCACCGGCGAGCTGTGCTTGCTGGCCGCACCGACGCAGAACTGGCAACCACACTGGAAGCTCGCCGGACTCCTGGAGCGTCAGCTACACAAGACCCTCTCCGCGGGGTACGCCGATGCTGGCACTTTGGCGATCGAGGACGAAGCTGATCAGGGGGAACCATACAGTGCCTACTACAGCTACATGCCTGCAGCGGGCTTTCTCATCGACAGCGACAAGGCCAATCCCGCTCCTGGCTCCCGTGGAGTAATGGGT
Source organism: Kocuria oceani (assembly GCF_029524215.1). Taxonomy (NCBI): domain Bacteria; kingdom Bacillati; phylum Actinomycetota; class Actinomycetes; order Micrococcales; family Micrococcaceae; genus Kocuria; species Kocuria oceani. Next base: position 25,877 of record NZ_JARAMH010000019.1, read on the forward strand.
GCACGCCTCGCCGCCACGCAAGTGGCGGGCCTGGAGGGCGCACGACTCCTGGGAGTGATCGACGAACTCCGCGCTGGCGAGGACGTTGTGTACTCTGCGCCGGCAGGCCTGGAGTCTGTGCTCGACCCGTATCCACCTGTGCAGGTGACTGGGCAATGGGTTGTCCTCGACGCCCCGCCAATCGAATGCAAGCCGGATAAGAAGCTTTGGGAGAAGATCGGTTCCGGTGAAAACGGAAAAACGCAGCCTTTTACTCTCACCGGCACCAACAACGGTCCAAGTTACGAACTCCGTGCAATCGGATTCCCCGAAGAACACGAACACGGCACGACAACCATGGGCTGGGTATTCGTTCTCCGACAGGTCGGTGGAATCAACCAAACATACAGAGCTGGCTACGGTGGTGGGGCCAAAAACAATATTATTCCCGACAGGTATGACTTTGTACATGCCTACCGTGCGGGGCGATCCGACCTCATGTATCGGGCGCCCGAGACACATGGCCTCGAGAACCGTGCCATCACAGTCATTGGTTGCGGAGCAATTGGCAGTGTCATCATCGAACATCTGGCCCGCGCTGGAGTCGGAAAATTCACCCTGGTTGATCACGATACTGTCGAGCCCGGAAACCTGTCGCGGCACGTTGCCGCATTCGACACCGTAGGCGCCCCTAAAGTGAACGCCTTGGCAGCCAGAATTAGACAAATTAACCCTTATGCTCAAGTCGCTTCATGCGTCGCCCGGCTCGGCTCCGTGACACCCGATGGGCAGCGTTGCGAGTCCGACATGCTCGCCAAGATGTTCGCAAAATCCGACCTCGTCGTTGATGCCTCCGCTGACGCAAGCGTCCAGGAGTACACCTCTCTGATGGCCCGCGCAGCTCACAAGACATGGGTCTGTGTCGACGCATCGCCGGGGATCGGCGGTGGTACCGTCGTCAAAATCGACGCAGGAGCCGAAGCCTGTTATGGCTGCTTCCTGTGGTACCAGGCCAGCGATGTCAATGAGAGCGGCCACATTCCTTCAGCGGTAAAGATTGAGGACAAAGGCGTGCAACCGGCAGGGTGCGGCCAACGAACTTTCACAGGGACCGGATTCGATCTCGCCCCCGTTTCTGCTCAAGCCGCCCGCGTGGCTGTGGGGGCTCTCCTGGAGGGCTTCGACGGCGGTTACCCCTTGGACGGCTTCGACGCACACATTTTGAGCTTGCGCGATGAGCATGGAATTCCCTGCCCGCCACGCTGGGACGGATACATCTTCGGCAAAAATCCTCGATGCGGCATTCACTGAGAAATTCTCGGCGTTCTGCGCCCAACGTAGAACTTCCCATGAACCTGTTCGACCAAATGGTTGCAGACGGGAATCAGTGCCATCCAAACGAGACGGGCGGCATTCTTCTCGGCCAGTCCTCGCTCGGCTCATTTCGGGTGATGCACACTATTGGCGCGGGCCCCGAAGCGGAGCACTACAGCCGATCGTTCACGCCCGACCGTGACTGGCAGTACGACCAGATTGACGAAATCTGGGCGAAAACTGGTGGGAAGATCGAATATTTAGGGGATTGGCATACCCATCCCACCGGCGCGCCCATACCCAGCAACACAGACCAGACATTGCTCCGCCGCACAGCCGGGAATCCTGCATGCCAGTGCCCGCATCCCCTGATGTTAATTCTGGGACAGCAAGACGGCACTGCTAAGTGGATGCTCGCAGGATTTTGGTATGCGCCTAGCAAGCATGAAGTTAAGGGCAGCTTAATCCGGGTGGACGTTCAATTGGTTTGATTTCCAAGGCCCCGGAGGTTTGGAATTCAGCCGTTAGGGGCGCCAACTATTGCCGTTTTGGCAGCCCATTGCACGTTTTGCAAGATATATCATATAACGGCCCCGTTGAATGGGGCAAGCGCGGGGATCCGACCATAAGTGACGCGTTCCTGGTGGCGGGGTTTTTGCGTCGTATGAGCCTATTCGTTTGTAAAGATGGCCGAAGCGCCCTGCACTCGGTCTATGAGACTTCCTGTTCCAACAGCGGTGTCCGCCTTCTCGATCCCCTTGACGATAGATTGATTTGGGTTGAATCCGTTAAAATTGTAGTCGGCCCTATCCTCAAGCGGCCATTGCGCGGCTTGCTGGTCGATATTTAAATCCCTCGACCCTCGCTGGGCGCAAATCGACACACAGGCGTCGATTACTGCAATCAGAATGTGGCACAGCCTGGCATGACATTCATGCATCACATCTTGGATGTCTTCGGGGATAAATGACCCCTTAACTCCTCGTGCCTTCTTGTACGCCGAAATCATGCCCTCTTGAGGATATTTCGGGGGCAGATCTACAAAGTCCACTTGACCTTTGACCTTACCTTGCCGGATGAGTATGAAGCCTACGCCTTGTGCCCGATGAACCATCTGGTTGCGTCGGTCGAGCACCCACGAAAACCAATCCGCTTCCCCGTCAGCAACGATGGCCGAGTGCAGGGAACGAAGAACTGAGAGTTGCGATTCCCGGACTTCCTCGTCCAGGGACAATCCGAGCCTATTCGCGGGCTTGGACGCCTGTTCCTCCATCCGGCCCTTCGGCTTCAGCTCGTGATAACTGCACTTCCTAACATCTAGTCCCACGCCGCTCACCATCACGACCACGGAAGCGAGCAAATCGATGACGCCACCGAACTTGAAGAAGAACTGCTCCTCCAGCATTTCCCTGTAAAACCGGGCATCTTCCTCATTTTTGTTTGGGCCGGATACATATATTTGAGACGAGGAAGGATCAATCCGCGACTTCCTCTGGAATTCTTCGGTCTCGCGTTTTTGCTTGTACTGGCTCAGGCAAGTGTCCATATCACCCAACGACGAGTCCAGCGTCCCCATTACGTCGATAAGGTAGTCCGTTACATAAACACGTTGCTCGACGTTTAGCTGGCCCGCGAAGTAGCTTAAAGCCCCGGTCTCATTGGCGTAGTGCCGTTGTACCTCTAAACCAAGCCGGGCGATGGCTCGTTTCGCGTGTCCCGTTTCTGACTTAAGCATGTAGTCCTCCTAAGGGGCCGTCGTTGAACTATTTAAACGTTTTGTGGGGTGGGACTGTGAATTATGCCGAATCGCCCCGCGGTCCCGCTGCTTCTGCGTGAGTGCAACCGGGAGAAGCTGCAATGCATCATGCGCTCCACCTTGGTGCGTGCGGGTCTGGCACAGCGGGCGCAGCTCGTGTTGCTGGCCACTGCGGGGGATCTTCAACGCTGAGATTGCGCAACGGGTGGGGACCACTTGCACCACGGTGATTGTCTGGCAGGCGCGCTACGAGTAGGCCAGCATCGACGGGCCGGCCAATCATGACAGCTCAGGCCGGCCCCAGGCTCGTCGTGAAGGTTGTTCACGTCGTCGGGCTTTACCTAGCCCCGCCGGAAAACTCGGTGGTGCTGTGCGTGGACGAGAAGTCCCAGATCCCAGGCCTTCGAAGGATCGCACCGGGCAGCTCGGGGATCCCGAGCCAGTCGTCGGGCCTAGGGGAGCTGACTGACATCTTTGAAAGCAAGCTGACCAGTATGACGACGGAGTGTCTTTGAAGCCAAGGGATGCGAGACGTCTCGTCCGGGAAATTTGCGCCCGCATGTTTCCGCGGTTCGGCCTGTCTCGCATCCTTGTGCTTTATCCATGCCCCTAGAATCTGATACTCAACGTCAGTTGCGAGACAGATGAGGTGGACGTGGGGAAGCTAATCGGGTATGCACGCGTGTCAACGCGTCAGCAGGACGCAGACCGTCAAGTGTCTGATCTGCTGAGCGCGGGTGTGCGGCGCGATGACGTGTATGTCGACAGTGGAGTGTCTGGAGGACGTGCATCGCGTCCGCAGTTTGACCGTGCCGTGGCTGCGCTGGAGAAGGGCGACACATTGGTGATTACCACGCTGGACCGCCTGGGGCGGTCGACGCAGAACATGCTGGCCTTCGCCGAGGCGCTGCGGGGGAGAGGCGCCGGTCTGCGGGTACTCAACCTCGGCGGGGGAGACGTGGACACCGCCACCCCGATGGGCTCGATGGTCTTCACCGTCATGGCCGCGCTGGCCCAGATGGAGCTGGAGATCAAACGCGAACGCATCACCGACTCGGTAGCCAAGCGCAGGGCTGCCGGCAAAGACCTCGGTGGGCGACGTCAGACCTTCACGGACTCCCAGATCCGCAACGCGTTGAGGCTGATCGAGTCCGGGGAGCCGGCCACCCAGGTCGCCCGGGACCTCGGGATGTCCCGGGCGACGCTCTATCGGCGGATCCGGGAGCTGCCAGCCACGGTCAGTTGAAGTCTCAGCTGGTGCGCTTGGCCAGCTCTCGCTGGATCGTGCGGTAGACCGTGGAGCGGGCCACCCCGAACAACTCCGCCAGCTCCGCCTGGGTGTGCTCACCCTGCTCGTGCAGGGACATCAGGTGCCGGCGCTGCAGCACGGAGAGCTTCGGCTGCCGCCCGCGCAGTCGGCCCTTGGCCCGAGCGATGGCCATGCCCTCGCGGGTGCGCATCCGGATCAAATCGGATTCGAACTCCGCCACCATGCTCAGCACGTTGAACAGCAACCGCCCGACCGGGTCGGTGGGGTCGTACTCGCTGCCACCCAGTGACAGGGTCACTCCTCGGCCGGTGAGCTCATCGGCGATGTCGCGGGCACCGGGCAGGGAGCGGGCGAGGCGGTCGAGCTTGGTGACCACCAGAGTGTCCCCGGGCCAGCAGGCGGCCATCGCCTCGCGCAGTCCCGGGCGGGACCGGTGCGCCCCGGTCAGGCCGTGGTCGACGTAGATCCGTTCCTCGGCCACGCCCAGGCGTTGCAGGGCTTCACGCTGGACGGTGAGGTCCTGCTCGATGGTGGAGACGCGGGCGTAGCCGATCCTCTTCCCGCTCACCTTTCCAGTGTTGCGCATGCCGTACCTGTGCGGGCACCCCCTTGCGGGCGGGGCATACGGGCATCAACCCCACCCGGTTTCCTGCCTCCAAATCGTGATGTAGGTCCGCAGCGGGAGGGGTCCCTCTTGCGGGCGTTGCAGAACACATGCAAGGGGCGCGGCGAGATATCTTGAGGCCCCCGTCGTAGACGGGCATCCGCTCAGGCTCGTATGAGTGAAGGAGTGATTGCGAGTCACTCATGGAAGTACTGTCGCTGATTTTCTGAATACAGTTGCGGCGCAAACGTATAAATAGCCCTTAAGTCTGAGTTTCAAAAAGTATTTAAAATAATGGGTATTATAATGCCAAGGGCCACAGTAAGGGCGGTTGCAAAAATCTTGAGTAGTTGTTGCGCGCGAAGTTCTTCTTTTGTTTTTGCGACTTCAAACGCAACTAAAACCCTGTTCCATAAGGAAACAAGGCCAATGCCGAGGACTGCCCCTATTGTTCCCACAATTAGTATCATAAATATAAGGGCCACTATAGTGTTCGCCGAGGCGGGCGCAGCGTCGGTGCCAGCAGGGTTTCCAGGCATTCCAAGTGAAGTCACCATGAGGATTAAAAATACAATCCCAACGATGTATGAATGCTTTCTAAATTTCCCATACCATGGAAAATTTCGCATTAGAATCCGTTTTGTGTCGTTTGCAGCAAATACAAGCCAGTCTCGGTGAGGACTTCTGACCACGACCTCGCAGCTTTGGGATCTCCGGAAATATGCTTTCAATCCAGTGTTTGTCTCCCCGTAAAGCGCACCAGCCTCGATATCGAATTCCTTCAGTCTTTTAGTGTCTGCGTATTCAAATACGTAATCGGGTGAACCGGAATATCGGTGATTATCCCTCGTTGTGGCGGATACCTTTATGTCATAATCTTTGAGTTTGTCGGATAGGCGGGCTATCTTTCGTCTGGTTTCGTAAGATAAGTCAGCCGTTTCATAGGTTTCCAACAACTCTTGTGTAATTGGCAGGTCGATTTCTTCACCAAGCTTTGCCATTTCTTTCAGTTTTACTTGGTTCATAATGTCTTGAATTTGGGAGCAGGAGTTTCTTAGATTATCGACGGTTCCTGACCATGCGTCGATCGAGTATTCCTGCGAGGCAACGCCAGAGGAGGTGGGGGGCATGTCAGCATTATATGTGTGTGACTAGATGGACTTGGTCTGGTGAGCCGTGTCCAAGACCCTAGAAGAATTTTTTCAAAGGATCTCGCCGTTGATTCGACTTCGGTACGTGATCTGCTCAGGTTTCTACTCCTTCTAGACCACTGGCGTTGCAGGGAGAGTTCCGTTGATGGACATCGCTGTGCATCCCCGTGGAAGTGGCTGGAACGGTGGACAGACAAGCCCCATCCCCCTCGATAACGTCATTGCATGAGCAATGCGGAGCCAGGACATCTACGGCAAGTGCAACTACTGCATGCGGAGCGGCCGATCCCGTCTCGCCGGCGTCTGCTGCGGTCTGGGGCGCTGTTCGCCGGGATGTTCGCCGCGGTCAATCTCACGGTCGTCTGGTGTGTCGACCGGTGGTGGGGGCCAGATTCAGACCGCTTTCTGGTGGGATTGCTTGTGGCGTTGCTGATCGGGTTGATCCTGCGCTGGCTCATCCGCACACCGATCCCCGGGGTGCGTCGTGTCGAGGGGCGTAAGCAGGCCGATCTAGCTCGAGATGAGGCGATCCGCGTGGGGCAGGTTCCGGTTTTTTCTTCCTTGCGAACCGGTGCCGCCGCTAGGTCGTGCGAGGACGTTGAAGGAGCGGCTTTCGCTGTTGGTCTGGATCTGACTGGGGTACTGGGCCTGGTGTTGTGGCCGCATATGGCGTGGGTAGTGGTGTTCATTGCGTTCGTCCTGGTCGCCCTGGGGCCAGCGGCACGCACCCGTCGTGCGTGGGCTTACTTGCGTCTCTATGAGACGAGCACGTACCCGGGCTAGCTCTTCCACCATCGACGGCGCACGCAATCCCGGGCGTAGGTCTGAAGTCGAAGACTTTGATTTCTCGACAATCAGCCTACGACGACCAAACGACAGGGGGAACTATGTCCAGTCCGAAGCTGCGTTTTATCCAGATCCTCACGGCCGTGATTGCTGTGATTGTGGTGCTCACTTTGACGAACGCCATCATTACAGGCTCTACGCGCGCGTGGTGGGCGGCTCTCAGCGCTTCCTGCAGCATGGTTGTTGGCTTGATCGGTTGGTGGCAAGTGAAAAATGAACAGAAACGGCAAGACCGGGACCAGATTCGCTGAGAGTCATGTCCCAAAGTGTGGCGAGCAGCGCATTGAGCCCTGGGCATCCCAATGACTGCGTGGACTGCTGGAGCGCTGATTGGTTGCTGGGACGACAGTGATGGCGCTCAGGTGAAACTCTCCAGACCTGCTCACTGAAATTCCCCACCCGTGTGGCTCCGCCAATGATGGCGGGGCCCCCTCGATGATGGCGGTCTCTGACCACCAGCCATCCATTCGAGGGAGCCCCGCTGACCATGCTCACACGGGAGGAAGACATCGACGCGCACGCCCTGGCCCGTCAGGGCTGGACGATCTCCGCGATCGCCCGGCACCTGGGCCGTGACCGCAAGACCATCCGCGCCTACCTGGCCGGGAACCGCACCCCCGGGGCCCGGGCCCGCACCACCCCGGATCCGTTCGCCCCCTATGCCGAATACTGCCGGGCCCGCCTGGCCGAGGACCCGCACCTGTGGGCCACCACGCTCTACGACGAGGTCACCGACCTCGGGTACCCCGGGGCCTACCAGACCTTCACCCGTCAGCTGCGGCAGCGCCAGCTGCGTCCGGTGTGCCAGGACTGCCGGCCCACCGCCGGGCGGGCCGTGGCGGTGATCGAGCACCCGCCCGGGGAGGAGACCCAGTGGGACTGGGTCGAGCTGCCCGACCCACCGGCGGCCTGGGGCGCTGGGGCGAACGCGCACCTGCTCGTCGGGGCTCTGGCGCACTCCGGGGCCTGGCGCGGGCTCCTGTGCGAGTCCGAGGACCAGGCGCACCTGATCGCCGGCATCGATCACATCACCCGGGCCCTGGGCGGGGTCACCAAGGTCTGGCGCTTCGACCGGATGGCCACCGTCTGCCACCCGCCCACCGGCAAGGTCACCGCGACCTTCGCCGCGGTGGCCAAGCACTACGGGGTGTCGGTGGCGATCTGCCCACCACGACGTGGCAACCGCAAGGGTGTGGTCGAGAAAGCCGTGCACTCGGCCGCCCAGCGCGTCTGGCGCACCCTGCCGGATGAGGCCACCGTCGAATCCGCACAAGCCGCACTGGATCGGTGGTGCACCACCCGTGGTGACGCCCGGGCCCGCACCACGGCCGAGGGCCGCACGACCGTGGCGGCCCTGGCCGCCGCCGAGTCGCTGGGGGCGCTGCCACCGGTGCCGTTCCCGGCCGTCACCACGGTGGAACGGAAGGTCTCGGCCCAGGCGCTGGTGGCCTACCGGGGAAACTCCTACTCCGTGGCCCCCGAGCTGGCCCACGCCACGGTCACCGTGATCGCCCGCCTGGGCGAACCGCACCTCGACATCGCCACCAGCAGCGGCGCCGTCATCGCCCGGCACCGTGCCGCGGCCCCTGGTGCCGGGGCGATGGTCCGCGACCACGGCCACGTCACCGCGCTGAACACCGAGGCGATGAAGGCCGCGACCTCGGCGGTGCCGCACCGGTCCAAGGTCCGCATCCCACCGGGGCCTGACGCCTTGGCGGCGGCAGCGGTCCTGCGCGGCACCGCCGCGCCCGCATCCACCACGACCTCGGTCCACGGCGCCGAGGAGGGTGCCGTGGTGATCGATCTGTCCCGCTACGCGGCCGCCGCCAATGGAAGGAACACCCTCACATGAGCACCCCCACCACCGAGCCGCTGAACGCCTCCCAGGCCAGCCTGTACCAGCAACTGCGCGCCCACCTGGCCGAGCTCAAGCTCACCACCGCCGCCGAGCACCTGCCGGGCGTGCTCGAGCAGGCCGCCGCCGAGGGCCTGTCGATGACCGCCGCCCTGGAAAGACTGCTGGGCCTGGAAGTCGAGGCCACCGAGGCCCGCCGGCTGGCCGGGCGGCTGCGGTTCGCCTCGCTGCCCTCCCCGGCGACCCTGGAGGGCTTCGACCTCGAGGCCGCCCCGGGACTGGACCCAGCCCTGGTCAACGAGCTGGCCTCCTGCCGGTACCTCGAGAGCGCGACCAACGTGCTGCTGATCGGCCCGCCCGGTGTCGGCAAGACTCACATGGCCGTCGGGTTGGCGCGCAAGGCCGCCGAGGCCGGCTACCGCACCTACTTCACCACCGCCGCCGACCTGGCTGCCCGCTGCCACAAGGCCGCGATCGAGGGCCGCTGGGCCACCACCATGCGCTTCTACGCCGGGCCCACCCTGCTGGTCATCGACGAGCTCGGCTACCTGCCCCTGCCCGCCGAGGCCGCCTCGGCCCTGTTCCAGGTCGTCTCCCAGCGCTATCTCAAAACCTCGATCATCCTCACCACCAACCGCGGGGTCGGCTCCTGGGGCGAGGTTCTCGGCGACACCACCGTCGCCGCGGCCCTGCTCGACCGGCTCCTGCACCGCTCCGTGGTCCTCAACCTCGACGGCGACTCCTACCGGCTGCGCGCCCACCAAGCCCGCGCCGACACGCTGCGGCGCACGACCACCGGCACCCCACGACCGCTACAGTGACCACAACCACCGGGTGGGGAAAATCGACGAGCATCCCTGGGGATTTTCACGGAGCGCCATCAACAGTGCGCGATAGGGGTTCCTATTAGTACTGGGTGGGTCGGGCGCTGGCGCATCCTCGTGAAGTGATGTTGTCCTGAGCATGCACGACCAGCGGTGACGCGGTGCCCCTCCGGTCCATGAGCCACGGCGAGAACCTGACGATCAGCTGACCTGCGAGGTGGTGTGCAACGCCTTCAGGTAGGCCCAGCTATGGCGCGCCCTACTGAGATGGAGGAGGGCAAATATTCCGCTAACCGTGCCTGCTGCGATGAAGCTATGCAGCGGTTGAATGATCCCCGGAATCAGCAGGGCTACGGTTACCGCGACACTGGCCATCGCTGCTTCGATGCGATAGCACGCGGTCACCCCGGCTGCTGTGCGCACTCCGGGATCGGCCGGCATGGTTCCGGTGCGGGAGGCTTGAAGGAGAGAGTCCGTGAGTCGCCCAGGACCAATCTGCTTGTTGAGTCGAGGGCGCGGCGCTTGGAGAAGCCGCTGCGTCAGAAGGACCGCTCCCGTGAACGCAACGATAAAGACCGGCCACCACGGAGTCCGTGGGTCACCCGTGGGAGTGTCCAGAAGCCAGAACACGAGTATTGGAAGGCCGATCATCATCATTGCGGTAACGGGCAACTCGTGGATGAGGACCTGGGCTGCGGTAGGCACGTGGGTGTCGTCGATCCACTGGGGGTCACCGTTCGCGACAGAGGCGTGCCGATTCATGTCTCGACGCTACTGCTCTGACCGGCCAGAAAGCTTGTCACAGATAAGGGGACTTCGGCCCCTGCAAAGTGCTCTTTGAGCTGACAAGTAGGGGTGGACGCCTACGCACAACGCAATAGGGGTTCCCCCACTCGTGTCGGTGCAAGGGCGTCTGGCCATGGGTCGGCTGCTCCGGTAGATGTGCTGTAGACGAGTCTCGTTTGCCATCGAGCACCCGGGCGAACACCTTCAACAGACAGGCGGTCAACGCACATGGTGGCCATCTCAGGGAGGGCAGACCGCGGGCTACGGATGGTGTTGGGGTCCTTCGTCCTGATACTGGGCGGCGTCGCGGTGGCCTTCACTTGGCCAGCGTTCAGTGTCTTGGCGCCTGGAGATCAGACCTGGGGATGGATGTTCCTGGCCCTGGGGGCTGTGACCATGCTCATGGGCGTGTGGCTGGTGGTGGGCCGGTGGCGCGGAAAGCCTTTGGTGCTCTCAAAGCATCCTTGGCGCTTGGGGTTCTTCGCAGTTCTCGCGGCGGTTTATTTCACGGCGTTCGTGGTGTTCGCTCGTCCCGTCCCCGGGGAGGGCGAGGATGTGGGCCCGCTCATCTTGCCCGGGTGTGCCGCGTGGCTGGTGGGCTTTGCGGTGCGCGCGTTGTTCGTGCCGGCTGAGTCAGAGGCGCCGCGACGGAAGGGCCCGTTGCGTTACACCCCCGCTGGGCGGAAGACGGCACATCGGTTACTGCTCCTCATGGGCGGGACCAGCGTGGCTCTCGTGCTGCTGGGCCTGCTGCTGGGGCACTGGGTGCACCCGTGGTTCGCTGAGACTTCTGTCGGTTCGGGTCTTTTCGGATCGGCGGTCACGGCAGTGATGACCGTCCGGGTCAGCAGGGCAGTGCCCGTGGAGGAAGGCGGGTCCAACACGGCATCCAGTGACGCCGCAAATGGGCGGAAAGGTTGATCCTCATGCCGCCGGAAGCTGCTGAACCTGATCGGCAGGGAAGCTTGCGGCCATGCAGTGGGGGTTCTTCTGTGGGAGTTAGAACCGGGGGTGTCCGCGTGTGGACCGCGCCTCGGATAGGGATCCTTCAAAAATCTCGGTTAACCAGCGCAGGGTGATACTCGCATCGGGCGAGAGCATTATTGGGAAGAGGGCGACATGAAACGGGCTAAGTCACTCCGACAGTGGGGATTTATAATTACCGCAATTGGGGTCATTTTTTCCCTTTTCCTATTTTTATACATAGAGCTTTCTAATCGATATAATTACACGGGAGTAATGCTCCTTGCGGCAGGTGCCCTTTATGCAGGGTGCTTGATAACTATAGGGGGAGTGCTTGTGCTTATTGTGGACGGCATACTCCGCCTCACCGGTCGACGATATTAGCCTCCTCCTGGAAGCGGTGCCCCGTCAGCCTCGGGGTGCAGTTGGGGTTCCCTAGTGGCTCGTCTTTGAAGTGGTTGGTCGGTTGGCTTTCTCGAGGATCTGGGTGCTGGTCTTTGTCCAGACGAAGGGGTGGCAGCGGTCGTTCCACCCGGTGACGAAGGCCCGG